>JAEUHO010000608.1 GCA_016795345.1 Planctomycetia bacterium
CAAGGGCAACTTCGGCCCGGCAACGACCCGATCAGGAGGCGAGCGACCTCATCGCGAGCATGTCGCCCGAAAAGGCCCCCGGTTCGTGAATGATGCGGGCTAGGTTGATGGTCGGGGCGACTGGATTCGAACCAGCGCCGAGGACGCCAGAAACCGACAGGCCCGGGCCTCGCGTACCCGGAGCGGGGGCCGCCTTCGGGTCCACGCCCTCCGCGGCGTCCATCCGCGCAACGCGCCGTTCTCAAAGGAGGGGCCATGTGGCCCCTCCTTCGGCGCCTGCGGGTGCTTCGCACCCTTGTCGCCTACCTCCCCTCCCGGTCGCGGGTCGACGCCCGCCCCAGGTCCCCGGACCACGGACGCACTAGAAATGGCGAAGGCCGCTGCTTGTGGCAGCGGCCTTCATGGTTGCGGGGGCGGGAGTCGAACCCGCGACCTCCAGGTTATGAGCCTGACGAGATACCACTTCTCCACCCCGCGGTGGAAGGAGGAGGGTAGCCGTGCCCCGTCCCCCGTCAAGTACCGACGGCAGCCCCCGCGAGCGCCCACGCCGGGAGATGGCCCCCGGAACATCCAGAAAATGAAAGACCCTCCGAAACGTGGAAAGCACGCTTTCGGGACTTTAGTCCCAAACGTCGGGCAGAATGGCCCCCGGTTCGGGACCTGGGCCCCGAAGTTACGACGGATTTCGGGCCCCCCGGACGAACGGACCGAAGATTGCTGAAACCCGCCCCGGCTCTCGAAGTTTCGGAGGCGTCGCGTGACCGAGCGGTCTTCGATCAGCGAGCTGGAGGCCGCGATGCCCTTCCGAGAAGTGCTCGATGCCGACCCGGATCGGGGCGTCGTCCTCTTCGACGCGTGGCTCCGGCAGATCTACGTCAACCCCTCCGCGCGTCCGCATCTCCTGGACCCGAACGGTCCCGCCGCCATGGTCCTGCGGGAGGCCGTCGCCGCCGCGAAGACGCGTGCCGAGCGAGGGGACGGGCAGAACCTCCCCGAGGTTCCGATCACGGCAGCCGACGGGCGGCCGTTCCGCCTCGAGGTGGTCGTCCTGCGCCGGGAGACCCACCGGTGGTATCTCGCGCGCATCTCGCCGCCCGGGATCTCCACCGACCCGACGGTCCGGCGGCTCCAGACCCGGTTCCACCTGACGCTCCGGGAGTCCGAGATCGCCCTCGAGGTGTCGCGCGGCCACTCCAACAGCGAGACGGCGGGCAAGCTCGGGGTCACCGAGAAGACCGTGAAGAACGCGTTGGTCGCGGTCTACGGGAAGTGCGGGGTCCGCAATCGCGTCGAGCTGGCGCTCCGCGTCCACGACGCGCCCATCGGGAACCACTGACACCACGGACGGCCCTCGCGGGGCGGGCTGCCCCGGTAACGCCTTTCGTCGGTGGCGGTCCCTCGGTACGACAGGCGCGTGGACCCCGCGCGCCCCTACGAGACGACCTGGGAGGACTGGGTCCTCGGCGGCGGCCCGACCCGCGCGTTCGCGCGGCCGGACGCACCGCTCGTCGTCGAGATCGGGCCCGGCGAGGACGACTTCCTGCTCGAGCAGGCGGCCGCCCACCCCAACCGCAACTGGCTGGGCATCGAGTACAGCAGCAAGCGCGTCGCCCGGTACGCGCGGCGGCTGGCGGCCGCGGGCGTCGGGCTCGACAACTGCCGGCTGATCTGGCGGCCGGCGGCGGACCTCGTCGAGCCGTTCCTGACGCCGGCCCGCGTCGCCACGTACCACATCCACTTCCCGGACCCGTGGCCGAAGAAGCACCACGCGCGGTACCGGCTGTTCGCGGGGCCGTTCGCCGCGTCCCTCGCCGCCTCCCTCGTGCCGGGGGGCGAGGTCGTGCTGGCCACCGACAGCCCCGCCTACGCCGTCGAGATCCACGCCGGGATGTCGGCGGCGCCCGGCATGGCGAGCGTCCACCCCGAGCCGGGGTGGGTGAAGCTCCCGAAGGGGGCGCGGGTGACGGTCTTCGAGGAGCGCTGGCGCGCCATGGGGCGCGACATCCACTACCTCCGGTACGTCCGTCGGTAGCCCGCGAGCCCGTTCCCCTCGTGCCCGTCGTGAGCCCGGCGAGCGGGCCCGTCGCAGCCAGACGATCGCCGGGCGCAGGAGGGAGGCGATGGGGACCGGCTCGAACCCGGTCCTCCGCGCGCGGGGCCCGGGGATGCGCTACAAGGGGCGACCCACCGGAGCCCGCCCCCGCATGCGCCGCCGCCTCGCCCTCGCGCTCGCCGTCCTCCTCCTCCCCGCCGTCGCGCCCCGCGCCGCCGTCGCGGAGGACCCGGCCGCGGAGCCCGCCGAGGACTTCCTCGCCGGCTTCACCGGCGAGAAGGCCCTCGCCCACGCGAAGGCGCTCGCCGACGACGCGATGCTCGGCCGCCGCTCCGGCTTCGAGGGGGGGCGCCGCGCCGAGACGTGGATGGTCAGCAAGATCTCCGAACTCGGCCTCGACCCCATGGACCGCGGCGGGGCCTACCTCGAGCCGTTCATCTTCGCGGCCACGGCCGTCGCGCCGCCCATCGAGCTGAAGGTCGAGGGCGAGGCCGTCGAGTACGGCACGCAGTTCGTCGACCTCAACTACACGGGCACGGGCGCCGTCGAGGCCGAGATCGTCTTCGTCGGCTACGGCATCTCCGCGCCCGACCGCGGCTGGGACGACTACGACGGCGTGGACGTCAAGGGCAAGCTCGTGCTCGCGCTCCGCGGCGCGCCCGCGGTGCGCGAGAGCGAGTTCGCGCACGAGCGCCAGATCGGCGCGAAGTCGTCCCTCGCGGCCGATCGCGGCGCGGTGGGCTTCCTCGTCGCCGAGGGCGAGAAGGCGGTCCAGGGCACGATCCAGGCCAAGTTCCACCGCGAGAAGCTGCCGGCCGTCTGGGTCGCGGGGGCGGTCGCCGACCGCATGCTCGCCAAGCGCGGGCGCACCCTCGCCGACCTCAAGGCCTCCCGCGACAAGGGCGAGCCCGGCCGCTCGTTCGGCACGGGCGTCACCGCGCGGCTCGAGGTCAACGGCAAGCACTACCCGCGCGTGCAGGCGAACAACGTCATCGGGGGCATCCGCGGCCGCGACCCCGACCTCCGCAACGAGGTCGTCCTCGTCGGCGCGCACCTCGACCACCTCGGCACCGACGCGACGGGCCGCGTCTTCAACGGCGCCGACGACAACGCCTCGGGCTCCGCCACGCTGCTCGCGCTCGCCGAGACCCTCGTCCACAACCGCTGGCGGCCGGCGCGCACGATCGTCTTCGTCTGGTTCGGCGCCGAGGAGCAGGGCCTCGAGGGCAGCCGCGCGCTCGTCGCCGACCTGCCGTTCGCGCACAAGGCGGTCGTCGCGATGCTCAACATCGACATGGCGGGCCAGGGCAAGCCCGAGGTCGCGCTCGGCGGCGGCGAGGGCTACCCCCACATCTACGACCTCGCGGCGTCCGCCTGCCCCGCGCCGTACGCCGCGACGCTCGCGCCGTTCCGCGTCGAGGGCAACTCCGACCACTGGCCCTTCTACGAGCGCGGCATCCCGTCGCTCTTCGCGCACAGCGCCGGCGACCACCCCAACTACCACCAGGTCGCCGACGACGCCGCCAACCTGAAGCCCGAGTGCCTCGAGGCCGTCGGCCGCGTGGTCGGCGCCGCGCTGGTCAAGCTCGGCTCCCACCCCGAGCCGCTCGCGACCGGCCGCGAGGCCGCCGGCCTCGTCCTGCGCGAGGGGCCGCGCGTCGTCGAGGGCCCGGAGAGCACCGCCGCCCTCGCCGCCGTGCTCGCCGGCAAGAAGGACGTGCCCGCCGACCGCGGCGCGCTCGTGAAGGCCGGCCGCGCGTGCGTCGTCGTCGCGCTCGACGAGAAGGACGGCGGCGCCGCGGTCGCGTGGGCGCGGCTCGCGCGCGGGGTGGACGGCCGGCGCGACGTCGGTTTCGTCCGCACCGCGTCGGACCTCGTCAACGCGGCGCGCGGCGGTCGCACGGCGGTCCTCCCGCGGCTCGCGTGCCCGGTCTCGGCCGCCGCGTTCCCGCCGGTGCTCTCGACGTACCGCGAGCTCGGCGTGCGCTGGGTCGCCCCGTTCGACGGCGCCTCGATGCCGAAGGACGACGTCCGCGACGCCATCGTCGACGCGGCCCTCGAGGCCAAGCTGGTCGTCGACCTGACCGGCCTGACGCCCGACGCCTACGCCGCCGTGCGCGCGCGCCTCGGCGACGCGCCCGCGACCGTCCGCGTCACGGCGCCGCTCGCCGCCGAGCCCGCGGCGTCGGCGGCCGCGCTCGCGGCGCTGCGCACCCGTCTCGGCCCCAAGACGCTGCTGCTCCTCTCCGGTGGCGCGGGCGTCCCGCTCTTCGCGCCCGACGCGCTCCGCGCCGCCGACGACCCCGCCGCGGCGCCGGTCGCCATTGTCGCGGAGGACACGGCGCGCCTCGAGGGCGTCCTCGCCGTGCCCGCGGACGAACACGCGGCCTACGCCGAGCCCGACAGCAAGGAGCGCACGCGGCTCCGCGCGTTGTTCGGCGGGAGCTTCGTCGAGTTCCTCCGCCGCGTCCCCTGACCCTCGGACCGACCGTTCGCGGGGGCCCCACGGGGACGGGGCCACGGGACCACGGGGCACCGAACCGCGGAGCCACCCGGGGGTACGCGAGGCCCGTTCGCCTCGGGCCCCCCGGCGCGATCCCGTGACGCGGCACCCGACCCCGTCCTCGCGGGCCCCGCGGTCGCGCCGCCGGCCCCGGCCGGTCGGTGCCGGGGGTGGGGGCGTGGTGCGCGGCTATGATCCTCCCCTTGCCCCGCGCCGGGCCCCTGATCCCCTCCAACGTCTCGCACCCGCGAGGCGCCCCGGCCCGGGTCCCCGATCCCCCTTCGGAGCCTCCCGCCCCATGACCTCGACCCGTCGTCCCCGTCCGGCCTTCGCGCTCCTCGCGACGTTCGCCGCGCTCGCGCTGCCGGGCTGCATGCAGAACGAGACCTCCACGACCCTGCTCGCCGACGGCTCGGGCACCGCGTCCGACACGGTGATCGTGGACATCGAGCGCACCAAGCAGCTCGTCGAGACGCTGAAGATGTTCGGCGGCATGCAGGGCGGCGGCGGCGCGGGCGGCGGCATCCCCGCCGACATGGACGTCGAGAAGCTGCTCGAGGCCACCTACGGCAAGGAGGCCCTCGAGGCCCAGCTGAAGCAGACCCCGGGCGTCGAGGTGAAGGCGGTCACGAGCGAGCTGAAGGACGGCAAGCGCATCGCCAAGCGCGAGTTCGCGTTCTCCGGCTTCGACGCCCTCGGCGCGGCCGCGTTCCAGACCATGACCGCGGAGCTCAAGAAGAACGACGACGGCTCGTTCACCCTCGAGATGGACGCGCTCGGCGCCATGCGCCCCATGCTCGCCATGGGCGGCGACGCGGCCGGGGGCGGGGGCATGGGCTTCGACCCCCAGATGATGATGGGCATGGTCGCGGAGATGGTGGGCGACTTCCGCATGAAGCGGACGTTCACGCTGCCCGCGGCCGTCGTCGAGACCAACGGCAAGCTCGCGGAGGACGGCAAGACCGTCACGTGGTCCTTCGCCATCGAGGACCTGAAGACGGCCTCCGGCGACCCGAAGAACGCCCCGGGCAAGATGTCGGTGAAGTTCAAGGGCGAGGGCCTGACGCTCAAGCCGTTCAAGCACGCCCCGACGCTGGCGGACCTCGCGAAGCAGATGCAGCCGCCCGCGGCGAAGCCCGCGACGCCGACGACGCCGACGACGCCGACGACGCCGGAGACCCCGAAGGCCCCCGAGCCCGCGCCGACGAAGTAGACGCGCGCCGCGACAGGTCCGATGCGGGGTCGAGCCGAGCGCTCGACCCCGCGTCATTTTCGGTGCGGCGCGCGCGGCGTTGGGCCCGGGGTGGCGCGGAAGGTCCCGCGCCCCGGGCGAGGAGGTCCCCGCGGCGCCGCGGACGCTTGACCATCGTGTAAGCGTGGGCGGCACCGCGCGCGCGCCGTCGGGGCCATCCGAAGGTCACGGGTCGTCGCGCCGGCGTTACCGATCGTGACGCCCGCGGCACGGACCCGGGGGCGCGTTGGGGGATTGTCCGCCAACGGCGTGATCAGCGGCGTAACGCGCGATTGACGTTCGCGCGCGCGGCGGCGCGCGGCACGCGCCGTGCAATGGGACGCCCCGTTCCAACGGAGGATCTTCCCATGGGTGCGCGTGCGCTGATCGGGTGGGCGGCGACGTTGTGCGTCGCGGCGACGACGGTGGGTTGCGGCGGTGGCGGCGCGGGCGGCGGCGGGACCTCGCTCGCCGCGCCGGCGGGCGTCGTCGCGGCGCCGACCGCGGTCTCCGGCGAGCTGCTGGTGTCGTGGGGCGAGGTGCCCGGCGCGACCGGCTACCGCGTCCACGTGTCGCTCGTGCCCGGCATCGCGACGAACCTCGACGCGCCTCCGGGCGAGATCCTGGTGCGCAACGCGCCGACCACCTCGCTGCGGTTCACGGCGCTGCTCGACGGCGGCCCGTACTACGTCGCCGTGACGGCGGGCGACGGCGTCTCCGTCGGTCCGTTCTCGGCCGAGACGTCGGGGCTCCCGCTGCCGATGCCGCCGTCGTCGTTCGTGGTCGTCGCGGGCGCGGGCGAGCTCATCACGTCGTGGGCGCCGGTGCCCGGCGCCTCGGCGTACGAGGTGACGATCGCCGCCGACCCCGCCGTGACGCACGCGAACTTCGCGTCGTTGCCGGAGGGCCAGCAGGCCGTCACCGGCACCACGCTGCAGCGTTTCCCGGGGCTCGTGAACGGGACGACCTACTGGGGCGTCGTGCGCGCGACGAACGCGTCCGGCGCGAGCGCCGACGCGGGAAGCCGCAGCGCGACGCCGACGGCGCGCGGGACGTTCCTCGCCGCGGGCCAGATCCCCGTGGGCGACAGCCCGCAGGGCTCCGTGACCGCGCTGCTCGACGGCGACGCGTTCCTCGACATCGCGATCGTCGACATGGACGCGAGCACCGTGAGCGTGTTCCTCGGCCGCGGCGACGGGTCGTTCTCGTTCGGCGCGGCCTACCCGACGGGCACGGGCCCCGAGTCGGTCATCGCGGTCGACCTCGACGCCGACGGCGGCCTCGAGCTCGTGACCGCGAACAGCAGCGGGTCGGTGAGCGTGCTCGACGGCGACGGCGCCGGCGGCTTCCTCGACCGCGTCGACTGGCCCGTGGGCGGCAGTCTCGCCTCCCTCGCGGCCGGGCACTTCAACCCGCTCGGCGACGGCGCCCTCGACCTCGTGGCGAGCGACGTCGCGAACGCGCGGGTCGCGGTCCTGTTCGGCCTCGGCGACCTGACCTTCGTGCCGCCGGCGACGTTCGCGACCGGCACGCAGCCCGTGTTCGTCCACGTCGCCGACGTGAACGGCGACGGCCTCGACGACGTGCTCACGGCCAACGCGCCGGCCGGCAGCGTGACCGCCCTGCTCTCCGACGGGTTCGGCGACCTCTCGACCCGCGCGGACTCGCCGGTGGGCCTCGACTGCTCGTCGCTCGACGTCGGCGACTTCGACGGCGACACGGTGCTCGACGTCGTCGTGACGAGCGCCTTCGCGAGCAACGTGTCGTTCCTCCACGGCAACGGCGACGGCACCTTCCTGCCGTTCACGCCGGTCGCGGCGGGCGCGCTGGCGGGCTCGGTCGTGGCCGGCGACTTCAACGGCGACGGCCAGTCCGACCTCGTCGTCGTCGCGAAGGGCGACGGCTCGGTGCGGGTCCTCCTCGGCGACGGGCTCGGCAACTTCCAGGCGTTCAGCGACTTCCTCGCGAGCCCCGGCGCGACGATGGCGACCGTCGGCGACTTCAACGGCGACGGCATCCTCGACGTCGCGGTGACGACCCCGGCCACGGGCGGCGTGACGATCCTCCTGGGCTCCGAGTAGGCTCTGTCTGAGATCTGCTCCGTCGCGAGCCCGCGTGGGCCGAGGCGAGGGCAGGCGGCGGAGGCGAAAGGGCCCGGAGACGGGTTCCGTACCCGATGAGGAGCCCTTTCGCCGAGCATGCCACCCCGCAGCCCGGCGCCGCGCGGGCGCAGCAGGAGCGCTTCTCAGACAGAGCCCAGCCCGTCGTCGCTCGTGCGCAACGCCGCGGCGGCCCCGGTCGCCGCGGCGTCCTCGACCCACGGTCACGCGAGGCCCGGCGGCCGCCGGGCCTCGCGTGCCCTCGCCGCGACGGCCGGCCCATGGCCGCCGGGCCGCGGTCAGCCGCGCAGGTCGGCGAGCCCCCGCACGCAGCGCGTCGGGCGCGCCGTCTCGTAGTACGGCAGGTTCACCTTCGCGCCCGCGGTCGCGGCGGGCGGGTGCCACAGGTGGATGGTGTCGTTGCGGCCGTAGAGCACGCGCACGACGGGGCGCGGCGTCGTCGCCATCACGCGGTCGCGGAGGTCGCTGTCCTCGAGGCCGTACCCGACGAAGGCCTCGTCGTAGCCGTTGACCTCCTCGAACAGCGCACGGTCGATGCCGATGTTGAGGCCCACGACCTTGGGCCGGCGGGGCCGGCGCAACGCGACGCCCACGCGGCTCTTCCAGCCCTTCCAGCGCAGATCGAGGCGGTCGGCGAACCCGCCGAGCCGCTCGTGGCCGCCGGCCGCGACGACCTCCTCCGTCACGCCCGCGCTCTCGGGCTTCGTGAGCTTCCGCGCGCCGCCGACGGCGAACGTGCGGGGGCCGTGGACGGCCACGTGCCCCGCGAGGAACGCCGCGGGGGGCACGCAGTCGCCGTCGGTGAAGAGGAGGAGCGGCTCGCCGGCCGAGCGGCGCACGGCCTCGTTCAGGATCCCCGCGCGGCGGAAGCCCTCGTTGGGCCACCAGACGTGGTCCACCGGGAACGGCGCGGTGCGCGCGAACGCCGCGACGAACGCGCGCGTGTCCGGCCCCGACCCGTCGTCGGCGACGGTGAGCGCGAAGTCGGTGAAGGTCTGCCGCGCCCACGCCGGCAGCGCGAGCCGCAGCAGGTGCAGCCGCTCGTACGTCGTGACGACGACTCGCGCGCGGCGCGTCACGGGCCGCGCCCCAGGAGCCCGCGGAGCCGCGCGAGCGTGTTGAGGGCCTCGAGGGGCGTCAGGCGCTCGACGTCCACCTTGCGCAGCTCCTCGACGACGGGGTCGGGGTCGAGCGAGAACAGCGGGATCTGGACGGCGCGGACGCGGGGGCCCTCGTCGGCGCCGCCGAACTTCACGTCGCGGCCGAGGTCGCGGTGCTTGGCCTCCATGCCCGCGAGCACGGCCTTCGCCCGCTCGACCACCGCCTCCGGCACGCCCGCCAGCTGCGCGACGTGGATGCCGTAGGAGCGGTCCGTCGCGCCCTCCTGGATGCGGCGGACGAACACGATGCCGTCGTCCCACTCGCGCACGGCCACGTTGAGGTTCTTGACCGACGTGAGCCGCGCCGCGATCTCGGTCAGCTCGTGGTAGTGCGTCGCGAAGAGCGTCCGCGCGCCGACGACCTCGGAGAGGTACTCCGTGATGGCCCAGGCGAGCGCGATGCCGTCGAACGTGCTCGTGCCGCGGCCGATCTCGTCGAGCACCACGAGGCTGCGGTCGGTCGCGTGCAGCAGGATGTGCGCCGCCTCGCTCATCTCGACCATGAACGTCGACTGCCCGCCCGCGAGGTCGTCCTCGGCGCCGACGCGCGTGAAGATGCGGTCGCAGAGGCCCACGCGCGCGCGCGCGCACGGGACGAACGAGCCCATCTGGGCCAGGAGCACCAGCACCGCCGCCTGGCGGATGTAGGTGCTCTTGCCGGCCATGTTCGGGCCCGTGATGAGCGCGATCCGCTTCTCGCCGTCGAGCACGACGTCGTTGGGGACGAACCGCTCGCCGGGCGGCAGGTGCCGCTCGACGACGGGGTGGCGGCCCTCGACGAGCTCGAGGGTGCGGTCGTCGAGCAGCTCGGGCCGCACCCAGCCGCCGGCCGAGGCGACCTCCGCGAGCGACTGCAGCACGTCGAGCTCGGCGAGCGTCGCGGCGAGGGCCTGCAGCGCGGGGATCCGCGCCGCCACCGTCTCGCGCAGGGCCTGGAAGAGCCGCAGCTCGAGGTCCTTGGCGCGCTCGTCGGCGCCGAGCACCTTGTCCTCGTACGTCCGCAGCGTCTCGGTGACGAACCGCTCGCCGTTGGCGACGGTCTGCCGCCGCACGTACTCCGGCGGCACCTTGGCGAGGTGCTGCTTCGTGACCTCGATGTAGTAGCCGAACACGCGGTTGAACCCGACCTTCAGCGTCGGGATCCCGGTCCGCTCGGCCTCGGAGGCCTGGTAGCCCGCGATCCAGTCCTTGCCCGTGCGCGACAGGCCCCGCAGCTCGTCGAGCTCGGCGTGGTACCCCGCGCGGAAGAGGCCGCCCTCCTTGATCGTGGGGGGCGCGTCGTCGGCGATCGCGCGGGCGAGCAGCTCGCGCAGGTCGTCGAACGGGTCCACGCGGTCCTTGAGGCCCGCGAGCGTCGCCGAGTACGCGAGGCCCAGCATGCGGCGCAGCTCGGGCAGCGGCGCGAGGCTCTCGCCGAGGGCCGCGAGGTCGCGCGCGTTGGCGCGGTTCGTCGCGACGCGCGCCAGGATGCGCTCGATGTCGCGCACCGCGCCGAGCGACGCGGCGAGGTCGCGGCGCAGGAACGCGTCCTTCACGAGCTCCTCGACGCCGTCGTGCCGGCGCGCGATCGCCGCGGCGTCGCGCAGCGGCGAGAGGATCCACTCGCGCAGGGCGCGGCCGCCCATGGCCGTCCTGGTCGCGTCGAGGACGCCGAGCAGCGTGCCGTCGCGCTCGCCGCCCGCGCGCTCCACGAGGTCGAGGCGGCGGCGCGACGTGCGGTCGAGCAGGAGCACCTGGCCCGGGTCGTGCCGCTCGATGCGCACGACGTGCGCGAGGGCCGTCATCTGCGTCTGCCGCAGGTACTCGAGGGCCGCGCCGGCCGCGCCGAGCGACGGCGGCTCGCGGTCGAGGGTGAACGCGGTGAGCGAGCCGACGCGGAAGTGGTCCTTCAGCGTCCGCGCCGCGGCGTCCGCCGCGAACGTGAACCCCGCGACGCGGGTCGCGACGAGCCCCGTCGCGGCCTCGACCTGCTGCGCCAGCGCGTCGCCGTCGTCGCCCTCGGGCAGGAGCACCTCGGCCGGCGCGACGCGCGCCGTCTCGTCGAGGACCGCCTCGGGGGCCACGTCGGCCACGAGGAAACGACCCGTCGAGAGGTCCACCCACGCGAGCCCCGCGCGGCGCTTGCCGGGCCGGATCGCGAGCAGGTAGTTCGACGCGCCCGGGTCGAGCGCCGCGTCCTCGGTGAGGGTCCCCGCGGTCACGAGGCGGACCACCGCGCGGTCCACGAGCCCCTTCGCGGTCGCGGGGTCCTCCATCTGGTCGCACAACGCGACCTTGTGGCCCTGCCGCACGAGCCGCCGCAGGTACCCCTCGACGGCGCGGACGGGCACGCCGGCCATCGGGATCTTCTTCTCGCGGTCGCGCGCGGTCAGCGTGAGGCCGAGGGCCTGGCTCGCGACCTTCGCGTCGTCGTGGAACAGCTCGAAGAAGTCCCCCATGCGGAAGAAGAGGAGCGCGTCCGGGAACCGCCGCTTGGCGGCCGCGTACTGCGCCATGACGGGGGTTTCGGTGTCCACGGTCGAAGGGGGGACTCGGGGGGGCCGCGGGGGCAGGGGGGGAATCGGACGGGTCCGGGCCGAGGGGGGCGGCGGCGGGCCCGTGGGCCGGGCCGGGATCCTAACGCGGGGGCTGCCGGCCCGGGGATGGGGGGAAGGGCGTGCAGTCGCGGGCCGGGCCGTCCGATCCCCTCGGGCATGCTCCGGCTCGCGGACCCCGACGCCCTTCGTGCGCACCAGGCCCAGTTCGACCTCGACCGCCTCCTCCCGGCCGACCTCGACCCCGCGGCGGCGCGGCGGCTGGCGGCGCTGCTGCGGCGCCCGTACGAGGACCTGACCGCGACGGAGGTCCCGTACGCCCTCGACCTCGTGGCCCAGGCCGGGTACCCGGCGGGGCTGTTCGCCTACTTCGTGCCGGCGGTGCTGCGGCGGCCGCCGCTGCGCGATCGCGGGGCGGCGGACCGGTGGGTCGTCGGGCTCGTCGCCGCCCGCGGGCACCCGGGCCTCGCGTCGTGGGCGGAGGAGATCGACGAGACGTTGGCCCGGTGGCTCGAGGCCCGGCCGATCCGGGGCGGCGACGACCCGGTGGACCTGTGGCTCTCCGACGGCGCGCTCCACAAGTTCGAGCTGCGCGCGGCGCGGCAGCTCGCCGACCCGGCGCGGTCGCGGCCCGGGGTCGCGGCCGACTGGGTGCGGGCCCACGAGGGCCCGTTCTACGCCCGGGCGGCGTTCTGCCTCCTGCAGCGGTCGGGCGCCGGCGCCGAGCGGCGGTTCCTGCTCTGGGAGAGCGCGACGACGGACGCGGCCGCGCGGGCCTGGGTCGAGGTGATGTTCCACGCGCACGGCGAGGGGTGGAGGCCGGAGCCCGCGTCGCTCGACCGGCTGCTCGACGACCCCGCGCGCCTCGCGGTGGCGGAGGCGTGGACGGCGCACCCGGAGCCGGACGTCGCCGTCGGCGCGGCCGCCGTGGCGATCCTGATGGCGCCGCGGCGGGCGCGGGAGCTGCGCGCGCGCGTCGAGGGGCGGCTGCGGGCGCTCGACGCCGCCGACCAGGACCGCTTCGTGCTCGTCCCGTCCGTCGCGCGGCTGCTCGGGGCCGACGGGTAGCCCGGTCCATTCACGAGGGATGAGCCGCGACCGGGGCTGAACGATGCCCATCGGCCGGTGGGGGCCGATGGATGCGACCCGGGCGCGGCGCGGAGGCGACGAGAGCGTGTTCTTGCACCACGCCGAGGAGCCTCCGCGACGTGGCGCACGCGTTCGCACCCGCCGGTGGCCCTGCGATACGCCCGGGTCGCAGCCGCGGCCCCAACCTCGTCCCCTCGTGCATGGGCCGGGCTAGGGCGCGTCGCGGGATACCATCGCGGGATGGCCACCCCGCGCCCGCCGCAGCCGACCCCGCAGGACCTCCTCCGCCGCCTCCCGCCGGTGAACGAGGCGCTCGCGGCGCGGACGCCCGCCGACCTGGCCTACGCGTCGCACGACGAGTGGGTCGAGGAGACGCGGCGCGCGCTCGCCGAGGTGCGCGCGGCGATCCTGTCCGGCGAGATGGGGGCGGTGGGCGCGGGGCGAGCGGGCCTTGCGTCGGCGTTGGTCGCCTCCGCCCGCAAGCGGATCGCGCGCCGGCGCGACCCGGGCCTCGTGCGCGTGGTGAACGCGACGGGGGTGGTGCTGCACACGAACCTCGGGCGGGCGCCGCTGCCGCCGGCCGCCCTCGAGGCGCTCGCGCGGCACGGCGCGGGCTACCAGCTGCTCGCGGCGGACCGCGAGACGGGCGAGCGGGCGCCGCGCGAGCGGCACGTGGACGCGCTGCTGCGGCGGCTGACGGGCGCGCCGGCCGTGACGACGGTGAACAACAACGCGGCGGCGACGATGATCGTGCTGGCGGCGATGGCGGCCGGGAAGGAGGTCGTGGTCTCGCGCGGGCAGCTGGTGGAGATCGGCGGCGCGTACCGGATCCCGGACGTGATGGCGATGTCGGGGGCGGTGCTGCGCGAGGTCGGGACGACGAACCGGACGCACCTGCGGGACTACGAGAAGGCGATCGGGCCGAACACGGGCCTCCTGCTGCGGGTGCACACGTCGAACTACCGCGTGGTGGGGTTCCAGGGCGAGGTGCCGCTCGAGGACCTCGTGGCGCTCGGGCGCGCGCACGGCGTGCCGGTGGCGGACGACCTCGGGAGCGGGGCGCTGGTCTCGCTGACGGAGCAGGGGCTCGCGCTCGACGAGCCGCTGGTCAAGTCGAGCCTCGAGGCGGGGGCCGACCTCGTGACGGCGTCGGGCGACAAGCTGATCGGCGGGCCGCAGATGGGGCTCGTGCTCGGGAGCGCGGAGGCGGTGGCGCGCGTGCGGGCGCACCCGCTCTACCGCGCGGTGCGGTGCGACAAGCTGAAGCTGATCGCGATGGAGGCGACGCTGCGGCTCTTCCTGCATCC
>JAEUHO010000609.1 GCA_016795345.1 Planctomycetia bacterium
GACGGCGACGTGGACGGGGACCTCGCGATGCGCGTGCGCGGCCCGCCGCGCGGGCCCGGCCACCGGCGCGTCGGGCGGCGCGGGGGGAGCGGATCCGTAGCGGTTTCCCGTCGCGGGGCCCGCGTCCGGCCGTAGTCTGACGTCGTTGTACGGAGGTCCCCGTGACGGCGCCGGCGCTCCGCGTGCGAGGTCTCAAGAAGCGGTACGCCGACCCCGAGGGCGGGACGCGGCTCGTCGTGGACGTCCCCCGGCTCGACGTCGCGGCGGGCGAGGTCGTCGGGCTCGTCGGCGAGAGCGGCAGCGGCAAGACGACGCTCCTGCACCTCGTCAGCGGCGTCCTCGCGGCCGACGAGGGGACCATCGAGGTCGCCGGCGAGCCGATGACCGGCCGCGGCGAGGCCGAACGCGACCGGCTGCGGGCCCGGCACGTGGGGTACGTCTTCCAGACGTTCAACCTGCTCCCGGGGCTGACCGCGCTCGAGAACGTCGAGCTCGGCATGTCGTTCCGCCCCGGGGTCGCGCACGCGAGGGCGACGGCGAAGGCGGCCCTCGAGCGGGTCGGCCTCGCCGACCGACTGCGGCACCGCCCGGACCAGCTGTCGGTGGGGCAGCAGCAGCGGGTCGCGATCGCGCGGGCGCTCGCGGGCCGCCCGGCGCTCGTGCTCGCCGACGAGCCGACGGCGAGCCTCGACCGCCGGCACGCGGAGGCCTGCCTCGACCTGCTGCTCGGCTTCGTCGCGGAGACGGGCTCGGCGCTGCTCCTCGTGACCCACGACCCGGCCGTCGAGGCGCGGCTCGCGCGGGTCGAGCGGCTGGCGGCGCCCGTCGGAGCCGCGTCGTGAACGTCGTCGGGCTCGCGCTGCGGTCGCTGCGGCAGCGGCTGCTCTCGACGGTCCTCACCGCGTTCGGGGTCGCGCTCGGCGTCGGCCTCGTCGTGTTCGTGACGTCGGTCCGCTCGTCGTCGCACACGGCGTTCGTGGACGCCGCGCGCGGGTGCGACGTCGTCGTGAGCGGGAAGGGCACCACGTCGTTCTCGGCGGTGATGAACGCGGTCTTCCACGTGGACAAGCCCGTCGACACCGTGCCCGTCGCGCGCTGGCGCGAGCTCGAGGCCGACCCGCGGGTGCTCCACGCGGTGCCGTCCGTGGTCGGCGACGTGTTCCGCGGGTTCCGCGTCGTCGGCACGACGAGCGCGTTCTTCGACGCCATGGCGGGCGGCGACGGCCGGCCGCTCAAGGCGTCGCTCGCGCCCGGCGGGCGCGTGTTCCCCGACGACGAGTCGTTCGAGGCGGTCGTGGGCGCGTTCGCCGCCGCGCGCACGGGCCTCGCGTTGGGGACCAAGTTCACCGTCACGCACGGTCTCGAGGAGGGCGGCGGCGAGCACGCGCACGACGAGCAGTGGACCGTCGTCGGCGTGCTGGCGCCCACGGGCACGCCCACGGACCGCGCGATCTTCATCACGCTGCGGTCGTTCTTCCACGTGAAGGGCCACGAGGCGCCGCGCGCGCCCGCCGCGGGCCAGCCGCCCGCCATGGGCGACCCCGCGCCGGCGAACGGGGGCGGCGACGCCGACCACGACCTCGGCGAGGAGGTCCGCGCGCTCTCCACGATCCTCGTCAAGCTGAAGACGCCCGGCGTCCGCTACCAGTTCGCGGCGAACTGGAACGCGAAGCCCGACGTGCGGGCGTCGCTGCCGTCGGAGGAGATCCGCCGGCTGTTCGAGATCGTGCAGGGCGTGGACGGGCTGCTGCGCGCGGTGGCGGCGCTCGTGCTGGTCTCCGCGGCGCTCTCGATCCTCGCGGCCCTCTACAACTCGATGCACGGCCGACGCCGCGAGATCGCGCTCCTGCGCGCCCTCGGCGCGCGGCGCGCGCACGTGTTCGGCGTCGTCGTCCTCGAGGCGGTGCTCATCTGCCTGCTCGGCGGCGTGGCCGGCATCGCGCTCGGCCACCTCGGCGTGGCGGGGGCGGCGCCGTACGTGCTCGACGAGGTGGGCGTCCGCCTCGGCCTCGGCGCGGCGGACGTCGCGTTGTGGGGGAAGCTCGCCGCGGGCCTCGTCGTCCTCGGGCTGCTGGCCGGCCTCCTGCCCGCGTGGCGCGCCTACCGCACGCCGGTCGCCCGCAACCTGCACCCGACCGACTGACGCCGCGCCCGATGCGCGTCGCCGCCTACGTCTACCCGGGCTGGCACCCGATCGCCGAGCGGGACGCGAGCTTCCACCCCGGCTTCACGGAGTGGGAGCTCGTGGAGGCGTGCCGGCCGCGGTTCCCGGGGCACGCGCAGCCCCGGGTGCCGGCGCTGGGCGCCTACGACGACCGCGATCCCGTCGAGGTGGGACGCCGCGTGCGGCTCGCGCGCGAGCACGGCGTGGACGCGTTCGTGTACGGCACGTTCTGGTGCCGGGGCAAACGCGTCTTCGAGGACGCGCTCGACCTCGGGTTCCTCGGGTCGGCGGAGGCCGCGACCGCCACGTTCGGCGTGATGTGGGCCAACCGGATGCCGCGCCGCGTGCTCCCGGTGCGGAGGGCCGACCTCCCCGTCATCGACGACGCGCGCCGCGTCCCGTCGGACGTGGACGACTTCGTGGCGTTCGTCGCGTGCGTCGCCGAGCGGTACTTCACGCGTCCGACCTACCTCCGCGTCGGCGGCCGGGCCTACCTCTCGATCTTCGACAGCACGTTCTTCCTGAAGGAGCTCGGGTTCGCGGCCGCGACGGAGGCCGTGCGGGCGGCGCGCGCCCACCTCGCGTCGCGCGGCCTCCCCGACCTCCACCTCGTCGCCATCGACCCCGCGCCCGCCGTGATCGGCCGCGTGCGCGAGGTCGGGTTCGACGCCGTGTCGCACTACGTGCTCCTGCCCGAGTGGACCGGGCCCTCGCTCCAGGACTACGAGGCGTGCGCGGCCCGGCGCGCGGGCGAGTGGGACGGGTACGCGGCCGCGTCCGGGCTGCCCTACGTCCCCTCCGTCGCGCCCGGCTGGGACGCGTCGCCCCGCGGCGCCGACTTCGGGCCCCGCCGGCCCGACAAGTACCCGTGGTCGCCCGTCGTCGTGGGCGAGCACCCCGACCGGTTCCGCGCGGCCGTCGCGCGCGCGGTCGCGTGGGCCGCCGCGCGCCCCGGCGACGACGCGATGGTCATG
>JAEUHO010000015.1 GCA_016795345.1 Planctomycetia bacterium
GCGCCTGGATCGGCGTCGGCGCGGTGTAGCCCTCCTCGGCGAGGGCGCGGAGCAGGGGTTCTTTCAGCTGCAGGGAGGCAAACGGCATCGGGCGAGGGTACGCGGGGACCGGAGAGGGCGAGACGGAGGACCGAGGGCCCGGGGGGACGGGGCCTCGGCCCCCGGCTTCCGGGGCGGCGGGGCTCCGCGCGGGAATGGCCCGTGCGACACCTCCGTTGTGTGCGCGGGTGCGACCGGTCCGCGGGTCCACGGAACCTCCGTGGCGGGCGTGGCCGCACGGATGCAGCGCTGCCTCGCAGCGTGGGAGGTTCGGATGCGCGGTGTGATGACCGGGTTGGTGGCGGGTTGGGCGCTCGCGTTCGCGGCGCCGGCGTTCGCCGACGCGGCGCCCGCGTCGCGCGAGGTCCAGTCGGCGGTGGACGCGTACCTCGCGTCCGCGCGGGCCGACTCGAGCCTCGTGGGCGGCGCCGGCCAGGCGGGCTACGACGGCGGGTTCTGGATCCGCGGCGGCTCGTTCCTCATGAAGATCAACCTGACGCTGCAGACGCGTTGGGAGGGCTACGACTGGGACGACACGGCGTTCGAGTCCTCGCCCGGCGGCGACCTCTCCGGCTTCTCGCTCCCGCGCGCGACGCTCAAGTTCTCGGGCCAGGCGACGTGCGACGTCCGCTACTACGCCGAACTCGAGTTCGGGCACGCCGGCATGGCCGAGATGGGCATGATGATGGAGCCCATCGAGGAGACCCACCCCGAGTGGGGCACGCTCCGCGAGGGCTGGATCGACTACTCGTTCAGCGACGCGTTCGCCGTCCGCATGGGCCTCGTCAAGCTGGCGACCACGCGGCAGCTGATGACGCCGCCCGAGATGCAGCAGTTCGTGGACGTCTCGATGGCCTCGGCGGCCATCGGCATGATGATGCCGGGCTACACCGACCGGAACCGCGACTACGGCGTGATGTTCCACGGCTCGTTCGGCTGCGACGGCGCCTGGTCGTGGCTCGCCACGATCACGAACGGCGACGGCGCGTTCCACCGCAACGTGCTCGACGGCGAGACGAACGACAACTTCGCCTACAGCGCCCGCGTCAACTGGGACGTCATCGGCCGCATCGGCTACGAGGAGTGCGCGCTGAACCACCGCGAGTGCGAGTGGCGCCTGGCGGTCGGCGCGTGGGGCTTCGGCTACGCGAACGTCGTGCAGGACCAGGACCACGTCACGCGCGGCAACGAGTGGTACGTCGGCGCGGACGTCGCCGGCGGGTACGGCGGCTTCTCCTTCTGCGCGGCGTACACCTACGGCGAGATGAAGGACGGCGACCCGGGCTACGTGGACGAGACGTCCGGTTGCTGGTGCGTGCAGGCCGGTTACCTCTTCCCGGGCACGGCCTGGGAGGTCGCCGCCCGCTACTCGCTCATCACCATGGACATGGGCACGGGCCCCGGCAAGATGACCGAGGGCGCGCACGAGATCGGCGTCGCGGTGAACTACTTCATCGACGGTCACTCGGACAAGGTGACGCTCGACGTGGCGTTCATCTCGCCCGACGACGACGGCGAGTACATGTTCTCGGACACCTACGCGGGCTACAACATCCTCGGCGAGAGCGACGCGGTGTTGGTCCGTCTGCAGTGGCAGTTGGCGCTCT
Source organism: Planctomycetia bacterium (assembly GCA_016795345.1). Lineage (GTDB taxonomy): Bacteria > Planctomycetota > PLA2 > PLA2 > JAEUHO01 > JAEUHO01. Next base: position 1,647 of record JAEUHO010000015.1, read on the forward strand.
GACCCTCCCAGGCAGACGCGACTCCACGGTGGTCGGGCGCCCTCGCGCTCGGAGCCCTCGCGGGCTCCGGGCGCGTTCTCGTTTCGGGCCCCGCCTCCGGCGCGCGTAGCGTGCCTTCGGGGGCGACGGTCGGGTGCGGGGGGACGCGAGGCCCGCGCGCCTCGGGGTGGGGCGTCGATCCACGGGGCGCGTGACGACGACCAGCGCCCGTGCGAACCCAGTCGGCCAACGCGTCGATCGTGGATCGGCGCGACCGGCGGGCGGGCACAAGGCCCGCGCCCTACGGGCTCCGGCATCGAGCGACGCGGCGCGTGACGACGACCAGCGCCCGTGCGAACGCAATCGGCCAACGCGTCGATCGTGGATCGGCGCGACCGGCGGGCGGGCACGAGGCCCGCGCCCGACGGGCTCCGGCATCGACCGACGCGGCGCGTGACGACGACCAGCGCCCGTGCGAACGCCATCGGCCAACGCGTCGATCGTCGATGGTCGCGACCGGCGGGCGGTCGTCCTGCGGGAGCGAAGGAAACCGCGCGGAACGGCCGCCCGAAGGGTCGTCGGGCCGGTTCCCGTGGTGGCGGCGCTCGCGGCCGCCCGGCCGGGGACGCACGTCGAGGCCCGACCTCGCCGGGTCGTGGATCGGCGCGTGCGGTTCGCGGGGCCCGGGAAGCGGACCGTGCGGCCGGTCACCACTCCGCGAGCGGGACGTACGACGAGAACGCGCGCTGCTTGCGGGCGTCCGCCGTCAGCGGGTTGCCGTAGGTCGCGAGGACCGTCTTCGCGCCCGCCTCGACGATCGCCATCGCGTCCGGTCGCCCGGCGCAGACGTCGTGGACCGCGACGTAGAACGCGATCACCGCGTCCACCACGGGGCCGCCCGTGACGTGCTCGAGCGGCTTCAGCAGCTTCTCGCGCACGAAGGTCGCGCTCTTCGCGTCGCCCACCGCCGCGAGCGCCCACCCGAGGTAGACGCGCTTCAGGCTGTTCACCCCCTTGTCGGCCCGGCGGCCGAAGCCCGGCGGGCCCACCCGCGTCAGGTGCTCTTCGAGGATGCGCGCGGTCGCGGCGTCGCCCTTCGCGTGCGCGAGGCCGATCACCGCGGCGCAGCACAGCGCCTCCGTCTTCCCCGACGCCGCGCGCCGGTCGAGCGCCGCGCGGACCCGCTCCTCGCGGGCCCCGCAACGGCCGACGGCGCGCAGCACGTGCGCGAGGACCGCGTCGTCCTTCTCGCGGTCGAGCCGGGCGAGCAACGGGGCGACCGCGGCGGCCGAGCCGACGTGCTCGAGGCTGACGGCGGCGGTCGCGCGCAGCTCCGCGTCCTTCGCGTCGAGCATGCCCGCGAGCGGCGCCACCGCGCGCTCGAGGCCCGGCCGGCCGAGCTGTCGCGCGACGTCCACAAGCGCCGGCGCGTCCTTGCGCTTCTCGAGCTCCGCCACCGCGCCCACGATCGCCGCGAAGCCCTCCCCCGTCGTGTCGTCGGCGAGGAGCTTCGTCACCGCGTCGGCGCGCGCGGCCATGGGCCCCTCGAGCACCCGGCCGACGAGGGCCGCCCGGACGGCGGCGTCGTCCGGCGGGGCCGCGAGGGCCGCGCGCGCGGTCGGGGCCCCGAGCGCCGCGAGCACGAGCGCGCACACGCGGCCCGACGACACGACCCACCGACCGAGGGGCTTCGACATGGGAGGGCTCCGGTCGCGACCCTCGCGACCTCCGATCGGTACCGCGGAGGCCGTCGGGGGTTTCGTCCCGCCCCCGGGACGGCGAGGCCCGGCCGCCGGCGCGCGACGCCCCCTCGGCGGCCACCGGGCCTCGCGGTCCCCGGCCCGGGCCTCGCGCCGTGTCCCACGGGGTCCGGTCAGTCGCCTTCCCAGAGGCGGACGAGGTCCTCGAGCGACGACAGCGGGAGGGCGCCGTGGCGCAACACGACGTCGTGGAAGCCGGCGAGCGTGAACTTCGCGCCGAGCCGGCGCCGCGCGCGTTCGCGCAGGTCGGTGATCGTCCGCTGGCCGACCTTGTACGCCAGCGCCTGGCCCGGCCAGACGATGTAGCGGTCCACCTCGTTCGCGACGTCGCTCTCGGGGCCCGCCTTGATGCGCTTGAGCACGTCCATGGCCTGGCCGCGCGACCACCCGAGCGCGTGCATGCCCGTGTCGACGACGAGGCGCGCCGCGCGCCAGGCCTGCGCGGCGAGCATGCCGAGGCGGTCGAGCGGGCCGGTGTAGGCGCCGAGCTCGTCGGCCAGGCGCTCGGTGTAGTGGGCCCAGCCCTCGACGTACGCGGTGAAGCGGCCGTGGCGGCGGAACTCGGGGAGCGCGTCGAGGTCGAGCGCGAGCGCGATCTGGAGGTGGTGGCCGGGCACGGCCTCGTGGAACGAGAGGGCCTCGAACTCGAAGGTGGGCCAGGTGTCGGGGTCGCGCGTGTTCGCGTAGAAGACGCCGGGGCGCGAGCCGTCGAGGGCGGGCGGGAAGTAGTAGGCCGCGGGCGCGTCCTTCTCGCGCCACGCCTCGAGCGGGCGGACCTCGTAGCCGCGCGACGGCAGGCGCTTGAACACCTCCGGCAGCCGCGCGTCCATGCGGCGGCAGATGGACCGGTAGCGCTCGAGGACCTCCTCGCGCGTGCCGAGGCGGTGGCGGCGGTCGCGGCCCACGAGGTCGAGGAAGCTGCGCAGGTCGCCGGCGTGGCCCTCGGCCCGCGCGATCGCGAGCATCTCGGCCTCGTTCTTCGCCAGCTCCTCGACGCCGATCTCGTGGACGCGCTCCGGCGTCAGCGTCGTGGTCGTGTGGCGGCGGACGGCGAAGCGGTACGCGGCGTCGCCGCCGGGGATCGCGCTCACGCCGACCGCGTGGCGCGCGCGGCCGGCGTACTCCGTCTCGAGGAACTGGAGCAGGCGCGCGTAGGCGGGCCGCACGTGCGTCTCGGCGGCCTCGACGAGGGCGGACGCGGCCCGCGCGCGGTCGGTGGCGCTCCACGCCGCGGGGAGCCGGCCCGCCGCCTGGCCGAACGCGGTCTCGGCGAGCGGCGTGGCGACGATCGCGCGCACCTGCGCGAGCACGCGCTGGTACGCGACGACGGGGGCGACGCGGCCGGACGCGAGGCCCGCGCGGAGGTTCGCCTCGTGGTCGCCCAGGGCCTTGCCGACCGCGCCGTACCGCCGGACGAGGGCCTCGGCGTCGGAGGGCTCGCGGAGCGGGTGGCGTTCGGCGACCTCGAGGAGCCCGAGGTGCGGGCCGGCGAGGGGGTCGAGCGCCCACTCCCAGCCGCGGTGCCGCAGCTCCTCCACCGACTCCGTGAGGATGCGGTGGAGCACCGTGCGCGTGATGCGGTCCTCGCCCGCGAGCCCGTCGGGCGGGATCTGCTCGAGCCGGGCGCGGTGCGCCTCCCACCGCGCCGCCCGGCGGGCGCGCGCGCCGTCGTCGTCCTCGTCGAGGCGGTCGAGGCCGCGCGGGATGCCGAGCGCCGTGCAGGACTGCGGGGACTCGTCGAGCGACGTCTCCCAGTGTTCCGCGGCAAGGGCCGCGAGGGCCCGGGAGGCGTCAGCGGGATCGACGGCGGGGGTGTCCATGGAGCGGCCCGGGCGACAGCGAGGCGGGATGCTACTCCCTCGCGGGCGCGGCACCGCGCTTCCTCGGGCGGCCCGCGGACCGCGTCACGCGGCCGCGCCACCCGCCTGCGGCCGCGGGCCCGCGTCGGCGACCCTCGTGCCGTCCACCCGCAGCGACCGGCCCGCGCCCCGCCCCGGGAACCGCACGCCGTCGCCCGCGACGAGCTCCGCGCGCGCGCCGAGCGTGACGTCGAACGCGCCGGCGAGGTCGAGGGTCACGTCGCCGTGGACGACGTCGAGCGCGAGGGCCTCGCCGCGCACCTCGAGCCGCGCGGCGGGGGCGTCGGCGCCCGCTTCGGACGTCGTCGGCCCCACGAAGACGCGCTCGTCCGGACGCGGCACCCGCACCGCGCCGGTGCCCGCGAAGGTGTACGCGACCGTCGCCGGCACCCGGGCCCTCACCTCGGCCCCGGTGCCGAGCCGCGCGACGATCCACCCGTGCCCCCGGACCGTCACCCCGCCCCGGGCGGTCACGCGCGGCGGGGCTCGGAGGATCGGATCGGGGCGGTCGGGCGTCATGGGGGGCTCGGGGGTTGAAACCCCCCTGCCGACGCCCGGCGCCGCTCACCGGGGGATGCCGGGGGGCGGGGCCCGGTCCCCCCGGGGGGCGACCCGGGCGAATTCCCGCAACGTGGTCCCCTCGCGCGGCCGATAGGAACGACGGCCCGGCGCGGAGCGACGACGTGCGGATCCTCCTGGCGGACGACGACGCACCGACGCTCCACGTGCTCGAGCGCATCGTGCGCCGTGCCGGCCACGAGCCGCTGCTGGCCCACGACGGCGAAGAGGCGTGGGCGACGTTCCAGCGCGAGCCGGTCGAGTGCGTCGTCACCGACTGGGGCATGCCGAACCGCAGCGGCATCGACTTCTGCCGCGCGATCCGTACCGCGGCCGACCGGTCGTGGGCCTACGTCGTGTTGCTGACGGGCCGCACGGAGAAGGCCGACGTGCTCGAGGGCATCGCGGCCGGCGCCGACGACTTCGTCACCAAGCCGTTCGACGCCGACGTGCTCCGCGCCAAGATCCACGCCGCGGGCCGCGTGCTCGAGCTCGAGCGCAAGCTGCGCGACCGCGTCGCCGACCTCGAGGCGGCGCTCGCCGAGGTGAAGACCCTTCGCGGGCTCATCCCGATCTGCATGTACTGCAAGAAGGTGCGCGACGAAGCCGAGGCCTGGCAGGCGGTCGAGCACTACGTCGCGCACCACTCCGACGCGGTGTTCAGCCACGGCGTCTGCCCGACCTGCTACGAGGAGGTCGTGGACCCGATGATCCAGTCCGTCCGCGACCGCGCCGGCGCGTTGCACCCCGACTGACGTCGGGGGGGCGTTCGACGTCGCGCGCGCGGTCGCCCCGCAGGGCCCGCGGCACATGCGGGGCCCGGCACCGCACCGGACGCCCTAGGTTCGCGAGCAAGCCGGCGTCGCAGCGCACGCCGGATCCGCAGGCCGCACCGGCTCCGAAGGGAGCGACAGGCCGCGATCCGCCCGCGGGGCCGCGGACGTTCGTCGCGGCGTTCGCCCGGTCGCCGCGCGTGAACGCGCGGCGACCGAGCGCAGATGGAGCGGGCGAACGGATTTGAACCGTCGACAACCACCTTGGCAAGGTGGTGCTCTACCAACTGAGCTACGCCCGCATGCCCGGCAGAGTAGGTCGGCCCCCCGCGGTCGTCAAGCGGACCCGCCACCGGTGCCCGACCGGATCGGCCCCGACCCGTTCGGTCGGTGTTCTTGCCCCGCGTCGGCCGGCGTCAGTGGCGCAGGGCCTTCAGCGCGTCCGCCTCGACGAGCAGTCGCAGCTTCGCCGCGGCTTCCGCGGGCCCCCGTCCGTCGGTCTCGACCACCGCGAACCCGCCCTTCGCCAGCTCCACGGCCGCGGCGGGCGTGCCGGTGAGGAAGCCCAGCAGGCGCGAGAGGTGGGGTTCGTGCCCGACCAGCCATCGCACGACCGCGGCCGGGGTCCCGGGACGCGAGGCCCGGCGGCCGGCGGGCCTCGCGTGCCCCTCGCGGCGGGCCGCGGTCGGCGGCGGCGTGTCGAGCAGCGCGCGCACGATCCGCTCCGGGGCGGCGTCCGGCGCGAGGGCGGCGGTCGGCACGCGGCGGACGTCGGCGCCGACGGCGAGCGACGCGATGTCGGCGGTCTCGACCGCGCGCGCGAGGCGGCTCGTGAACACGTCGCGCGGGACGAGCCCGAGGTGCACCAGCGCCTTCCCGGCGCGCCGGCTCTGCTTGCGGCCCTTCGCCGACAGCGGCCGCAGCGCGTCCCGCTCGGGCGACGCCAGGGCGTCGCCGGCGTCGCCGTGGCGCAGCAGGACCAACACGGTGGGCGGGGCGACGGTGCGGGCCATGGGCGGCTCCTCGGGCGGCGGGGGCGGGCCGGTCCGTCACGAGCCTATCCCAGGCGCCGCCCCGCCGCGCCCGGCGATCCGCTCCCCGCGGCGGCCCCGCTCGCCCCGCGTCGGTCCGGCCGGGCTCGCGACGGGCACCGTGGCGATCGGCGCGGTCGATGTCGCCGGGTCCGTACACTGCGGCGATGGACCCGACGCTGCTCGCCGTCGTCTTCCTCGCCGTCATGGCCGTGGCGCTCGGGTGCTTCGCCCTCGCGTGGCGGCACCGCCGCGAGACGCCGCGGCACGTCCGCCTCGCGATCGCGGGCACGGTCGTCGACCTCACCGGCACGGTGGTGGTGCTGCTGACGCACCGCGTGCTCGGCTGGCAGGTGCCCGCCCACGACGCGACGGTCGCGCTCGTCCACCGGACGTGCGCCTACGCCGTGACGGCGCTGCTCCTCGTGCAGGCCGTCGGCGGCGCCAGGCGGTGGCCGATCCACAAGCGCCTGGGCCTGCCGTTCCTCGTCCTGTACGCCGTCACGTACGCGCTCGCCGTCGTCGCGTACGCGCCGCGGTAGGGCCGGGCGGGCACGGGAGGGACCGGCGGGGCGGTCCCCGGGGCGGGGCCGACGCCCCCCGTCCCTACTTCGCGAACCGCTCCTTGCGCTGGAGCAGCTTCGACACCATCTCGGCGCCGGGCCCCTTCAGCTGCGCGGACTTGACCGCCAGGGCGGCGGCGTAGAAGGGGTCGCGCAGGCGGTGCGCCCACGCGAACGCGGCGAGGAGCTCCTTCAGGTGCTCGTCCTTCTTCTCGCCGGTGAACGCGCGCTGCGCGAGCGTCGCGATCGACGCGGCGCCGACCTCCGACCAGCGCAGCTCCGCGGGGCCCTCCTCGGTGCGCACCGCGGGGCCCGCCGACGTGAACCGCACGACGACGCCCGAGCCCTTCGGCGTGTCCACGACGCGCTCCGCCGCGGGGACCGAGGCCACCTCGCGCTCGAGCGCGGCGAAGAAGCCGGTGAGCGCCGTGAGGACCGACCGCCAGAACTCGAGGTCCTGCGTCAGCTTGCGGTCCGGGTCCTCGATGGTGAGGGGCAGCAGCCGCAGCGCCTCGTCGTAGCGCTTCGTCTCGACGGCGGCCTCGACCTCGACGCGGATGGCCTCCCACGCCACGCGCGCGGTCTCGACCTCGGACTTGGGCGCGAACTTCTTCTCCGGGTGCGGGTGGAGCTCGCCCTTCTCGATGCCGTCGGCGCGGCGCTTCGCCTCCTTGCCCTGCTCGGTGACGGCCCACGAGCGCGCGAACGACCGGTACTTCCGCGCGACCGCGGCCGCGTCGGCCTCGTTCTCGCGGGCGAACTTCAGCGTGCTCTCCCAGTCGGCCTCCAGCTCCTTCAGCTTCTCGGCCGCCTCCGCCGCGCGTCGGGCGGCCCGCTGCTCGGGCGTCTCGACCGCGGGGGTCGGCGGCGTCGCCGGCGAGGGCTCGCCGCCGCCCGGGGGCGGCGTGACGGGCGTCGGGTCGGGCGTGCCCGCGACCGGCGCGGGGGGCTGCGGCGTCGGCGTCGGCGCGGGCCCGCCGCCCTTCCGCGTGAGCAGCAGCACGACCACCGCGAGCAGGACCGCGCCGCCGACCAGGACGAGGGGCGCGGCGCTCTTCGCCCGCGCGCGGGCCGCGGCGATGCGGTGGTGCCGGGCCTTCCGGGGCTTCAGCCGCACCTGCGCGACCAGCTCGGCGCCGCCGATGCGGTCGATGGTGGCGATCACCTCGTCCGCGCTCGTGCGCATGAGGGGGTCGCGTTTGGTCATGCCGCGCACGAGGTCGCACAGCGGGGCCGCGAGCCCCTTCACGATCTTCTCGGGCGCGAGCGGCTTCGCCGCGACGTGCGACGCGAGGATCTCCTTCACCGACTGCCCGGCGTACGGCGGCGACCCCGTGAGCAGGTGGAAGAGCGAGATGCCGAGGCTGTAGACGTCGCTCGCCGGCTCGACGGGCTTCGCCTCGCAGGCCTCGGGCGCCATGTAGTGCGGCGTGCCGATGCGCTCCGCGGCGAGGGTCGAGTTGGCCTGGGTCGCGAGGCCGAAGTCGACGACCTTGACGGTGCCGTCCTCGAGGATGACGAGGTTCTGCGGCTTGACGTCGCGGTGGATGATCCCCTTGGCGTGGGCGGCCTGGAGGCCCGCCATGGCCTGGCGGACGATGCGCAGCGCGTCCTGCGGGTCGACGCGGCCGCCCTCGGCCGCGAGGTACTCGAGGACGTCCTCGCCGTCGAGGAGCTCCATCACGATGCCGCGCGCGTCGCCGTCGCCGACGACGTCGTAGATCTTGAGGACGTTCGGGTGGTCGAGCCGCGCGATGGCCCGCGCCTCGGCCTCGAACTTCGCGACCACCTCGGGGTACTTGAGGATCTCGGGGAGGAGGATCTTCACCGCGACGTCGGTGCCGAGGCCCTCGTGGTGCGCGCGGTAGACCGTCGCCGTGCGGCCCGCGCCGATCTTCTCGAGGATCTTGCAGCGGCCGATCGTCCGCCCGAGGAACGGGTCCGGCCCCTTGGCCGCGGCGGCGCTCGGCGGCGGCGGCTTCGCCACCGCGGGCTGGGCCGCCACCGGCTTCGCGGGGACGGGCGCGGCGGGTTTCGCGGGGACCGGCGTGGCGGGCTTCGCGGGAACGGGCACCGCGGCCACCGGCTTCGCGGGCACCGCGGGCACGGGCTTCGCCGGCACCGGGGCGACCGGCTTCACGGGGACCGGGACGACCGGTTTGCGCGGCGCGGCACCCTCGGGCGTGGCAGGCGGCTGGTCGTCGGGGCGGTCGCGACGGTCGTCGGTCATGGAGTCCCGGGAAACGAAGGGCGTTGGCGCCACGGTACACGGGCCGAAGCCCCGCCGCACCGGACCACCGTCCCGGCCCCCGCCCGCGGGGCTATACTCCGGACACGCGCACCGCGTCGTCGATCGACGAGGCTTTCCCTGCGCGCGATGCGCAGGGCCCCTCGCCGGCGACCGGTGCCGTGCGTCGGACGCCGACGCCGCGCTCCCGCAGCCGGCGATCGGCGGCCGACCGACCCGCGGGCCCGTCCGTCCAGGACGCCGTCCCGGCGTCCCGCGACCCCTGCGGGCCTACGACCCGTGCTGGCCCGTGACGACGGGGCGCCCTCGGTGGGTGCCGGGCGTGCCGTTTTCCGCGGGCCGGCGGGCCTCGCGGTCCCCTTGCCGGGGTCCGCGCGCCCGGGTGGGCTTTCCGACGACCGACCGGAACGGCCGGGCCCCGTCCGCCGCGGGGGCTCGGTCAGCCGAGCTCGAGCTGGCGCTTGGCGTCGACGACGTCGCGGTCGATGCGGTCCACGGCCTCGCGGAGCGTCTCCTGGACCGGGTCGCCGCGCGGGATCGCGTGGAAGACCTGGCGCAGCAGCTGGATCGTCATGCGGAACGTGCGGACGAGGTCGCCGGCCGCGAGGTTGCCCGTGCTCTCGAGGACCGCGAACGACTCGCCCTCGGCCCACGCCTGCGCGATGCCGAAGATCAGCGGGTCGATGCCGCGGATCGGGTCGACGATGCCCGCGCGGCGCTCGTCGGAGCGGAAGCGGTCGAGCCGCTCGCGCACGGCCTGGAACCCGCGCGTGGACCGCGTGGGCGGGTCCGCCTCGTCGGAGGGGCGCGCGGAGTAGACGAGGGCCGCGAACAGCATGACGACCTCGACGGCGTCGCACCGGGCGAGGAACCCCGACTCGTACGCCTCGGCGCACGCGATCTCGTAGCCGGAGATGCGCGCGGTCATGCGGCCCTTGCGCGTCAGCCCGCGCCCGTCGAGGTAGCGGTGCTCCTCGAGGACCTCGAGGCGGGCCTGGATCGCGCGGCCCGCGGCCGAGACGGCCCCGGGGAGCGAGCCCTCGGGCTTCTTGCGGCCCCAGCCCGCGTGGAAGCGCGCGAACGAGCGCCGCCACGCGTCCGCGACGCGGTCGCCGATCCGGTCGTAGAGGTTGAGGATGGTGGCGTAGTCGAGGTTGAAGCGGCTGCGGACGGGCTCGGCGGTGCCGTGGTGGAGGCGCTCGAGGTCGCGCCAGCCCACGTTGCGCGCGTCGAGGACCGCGAAGACGTGGCCGACCTTGTCGAGCCCCTGGCGGCCGGCGCGGCCCGCCATCTGGCCGTAGTCGCGGACCGAGAGGGGGACGACCTCGACGCCGTCGAACTTGCGGAGCGCGTGGAAGCAGACCGTGCGCGCGGGCATGTTCACGCCCAGCGCGAACGTCTCCGTCGCGAAGAGGAGGCGGACCTCGCCCGTCGTGAAGAGGCGCTCGACGATCTCCTTGTCGATGGGCAGCATGCCGGCGTGGTGGAAGAGGACGCCGCGCGAGCAGAGGCGGCGCAGCTCGCGCACGCTCGGGTTGTCGGCCACCTGGTACCGCGCCGCGAGGTCGTCGAAGAGCGCGAGCAGCCGCTCGCGGGTGGCGTCGTCGAGGAGGTCCATCCCCGCGTGGGCGCGCGCGAGCGCCTCGCACTCGCGGCGGCTGAAGACGAAGTAGAGCGCGGGGAGGAGGTCGCGGTCGCGGAGGTAGGCGAGCAGCTCGCGCGGGGCCGCGAGCAGCGCGTCGTCCTCGGGGCGGCGGTCGCGGCGGGAGCGGACGCGGGGCTGGCGGCCCCGGCGCGACCACGCCTCGGCCTCCTCCGCCTTGCGCACCTCGTCGACGCCGCGCGGGCCCTTGAGCGGCACCCAGACCTTGTGGACGAGGGGGACCGGCCGCTCGGTCTCGGTGACGACCTCCACGGCGGTGCCGCGCACCTCCTCGATCCAGGCGGCCAGCTCCTTCACGTTCGGGACGGTGGCCGACAGCGCGACGATGCGGACGTGGGGCGGCGCGTAGAGGATCGACTCCTCCCAGACGGTGCCGCGCTCGAGGTCGTCGAGGTAGTGGACCTCGTCGAAGACGACGAAGTCCACGGCGGCGAGGCGCTCGGGCGACTCGAAGATCGTGTTGCGGAAGATCTCCGTCGTCATGATCAGGAGCGGCGCCTCGCCCTGGATCGTGACGTCGCCCGTCATGATGCCGACGCGCTCGTCGCCGTAGGCCGCGCGGAAGTCGCGGTACTTCTGGTTCGACAGCGCCTTGATCGGCGACGTGTAGACGATCCGCCGCCCGTCGGCGAGGGCCTCGGCGATGGCGACGTCGGCGACGAGGGTCTTGCCCGCGCCGGTCGGCGCGGCCACGACGACGCTCTTGCCGTCGAGGATCGCCTGGGCGGCGCGCGCCTGGAACGGGAAGAGGCGCTTCCCGCGGAAGGTCCAGACGCCGTCGACCTTCTCGGCGCGGGCGGGGGCCGGTTCGGCCATCGCCGGATCCTACCGGACGTCGGGACCTCCGCGGCGACGGATCCGCGGCCCCGCCGGTAGAATGCCGGGCGATGACGCCCCTCCGAGCCCCGGGCCGGTCCGCCACGGCGGCCGTCGCCCTCGCCGTCGCTCTCGTTGCCGCGCCGCTGTGCGGGTGCCAGGGCGGTGCGCCCAGCCTGCCCGGCCTCTCGGCGCTCAAGACCGACAAGGAGCTCACCTTCGCGCAGGTGCAGTCCGTCGGGGTGGGGCTCTCCGCCGCGCAGGTCCGCGACGGGTTCGGCGAGCCCCAGCGCGCCAACCGCCGCCCCGACGGCACGTACGAGCGCATGGAGTACCCGGCGCTCGACGCCAAGGGCGGCAAGAACCGCCTCGTGCTCGACTTCGACGCGCGCGAGCGCGTCGTGTCCAAGACGTTCACCGGGCAGGTGCTCCGGCCGTGACGACCCGCGCGCGCCGGGAGAGGGGACGTCGGGGGCCGCGCGCGGCGCGGGCCGCCCTCGTCGTCGGCGCGCTGCTCGCGGGCGCCGGCGTGGCCGCGGGTCGCGGCGACGCGCCGGGCAAGGGTGCGCCGCCGGCGCCGGCCCCCGCGCCCGTCGAGGGCCAGGAGACCGTCGAGCTCGTCGCCGCCGACAACGTGCGGCTCGCGGCCACCTACGCCCCGAACGGCGCCAAGCCGGGCAGCCCCGCGCTGGTGCTCGTGCACGGCGAGGGCGAGGTCCGCGGCTCGTTCGCGCCGCTCCACCGCGCGCTCGCGGAGCACCGCGTCCCGTGGCTGGCCCTCGACCTCCGCGGCCACGGCGACAGCCGCGCGCGCAACGGCGACGACCTCGGGCCCCGCGCGGCGGCCGGCGACGCGGCGCTCCAGGCCTCCATGCCGGACGACGTCTGGGCCGCGGTCCGCTGGCTCGTGGACGTCAAGAAGCACGATCCCGCCCGCATCGGCATCCTCGCGTCGCAGCTCGGCGCGTCGGCCGCGATCCGCGTCGCGCACCTCCACAAGGGCGACATCCACACGCTCGCCGTCATGACCGCGTCGAGGCTCCACGCGGGCCTCGACCCCGAGGCCGACCTGAAGGACACCCACGGGCCCATGCAGCTGTGGTTCTTCGCGTCGGTCGAGGACAACAAGCGCCTCGAGAAGCGCGGGCCGCTGCACCTCCTCTACACGGCGATCTACGCGCGCAACGCCCCGTCCGGCACGCCCTTCGACGAGCGCATCAAGCGCCGCCGCGGCATCCCGCCCATGGCCCGCGCGTTCGCCGAGACCGGCGTGACCGGCACGCGGATGCTCACGGGCGTCCCGTCGTTCGACGCGTGGCTGGCGGCGCTGTTCGCGCGCGCGTTCGCGACCTACCCGCACCCGGTGCTCTTCGACGGCTCGGTGGACGTGAAGGGCAACTACGCCGACACGTCGTGGGCGGCGGGCACCGAGCTGCGCGACGGCGCGGGCGCCACGTGCCGCGCGCTGCGCTGGGGCCGGCGCGTGATGGTCGGCGGCTCCCTGCCGAAGGACGTCACGTCGATCCGGCTGCGCGTCCACGGCACGCGCGGCGACCGCCAGCGGGCCGGCCAGTACGCGAAGGTGGACTTCCCGTCGGGCTTCGTGACCTCCGCGCCGATCGTCCGCGGGATGGGCCGCGCGCCGCCCACCGAGACCACCGCGCTGGTGCTCCAGAGCGAGGAGATCCCCCAGAAGGACGGCTCCATCGAGTACGGCGACCCGTCGTTCGAGGTCGAGTTCCGCCTCCCCGAGGTCGCGGGCAGCGGGCCCTACGAGGTCCGGCTCGCGTTCGCGCTGACGCGCGGGGGCGGCGAGCCCGTCGAGGCGCCCGGGTACGACGAGAACGACCCGAAGACATGGACCGTCCTCCCCGACCTCCTCGAGGGCACGGGCATCCCGTACCTCGCGCCGACGACGAGCGGGGGCGGCGAGGGCGGGGGCGAACGCGAGCTCCCCGACGGACCGATCGACCCGAAGTAGGGCGGGCGATGCGGAGTCGTGCGGCCTCCGGCTGGCCCGCGGGGACGTGACGGTCGCGCCGCTTCGCCCCCGCGGTCGCCCCCTCGGCCGCCGGGTCGGTCCGCGCCGAACCGCCCTTCGCGGCGGACGGGCCTCGCGGTCGGCCGCCGGGCGCCGGAGCCGGAGGCGGCTTCGGGTCGTTGCGGAATGCAAGGACAACGCGAGGCCCGTTGGCCGGCGCTTCGCGCACTTTTGACTCGACAGGAAAGGGCCCTGTGGTCGAATCCTCGCCCGGCACGGCAGGCATCGTGCCTCGAGCAACCCCGCACTTGCTGCAGCGATCGAGAACGTCGGAGTCCGGAGCCCGCGCGGCGACGCGCGTCACGGCGGAGGGTTCCTCCCCCGCGCTCCGCCCCCTCCGCCGCCGCCCTCGTGCCGACGCGCGCGGTGCCACGGCCCCTGCTCGGCTCCCCTCCTCGGACATCCTGCGATCCTTCGCCGGATGCCCCTCCATCGGGCCGCTCGCGGCCTCGTCCCGCGTGGGGTCTCTCGATCAGGTCGCCGCAGGACGCTGAGAAGCAAGTCATGGGCAAGCGGATCTATTGTGGAAACCTCTCGTTCCGGGCGACGGAAGACGACGTCCGGGAGCTGTTCTCGCAGTACGGAGAGGTGACCGACGTGCACCTCGTGATCGACCGGGAGACGGGCCGCTCGCGCGGTTTCGCCTTCGTCGAGATGGCCACCGACCAGCAGGCGGCGGCCGCGGTCCAGGCGCTGGACGGCTACCGGCATCAGGAGCGCAACCTCAAGGTCAACGAGGCGCAGCCCCGTGAGGCCCGTGGCGGCGGCGGTGGCGGCGGCTACGGCGGCGGCGGGGGTGGCGGCGGCGGCGGCTACGGCGGCGGTGGCGGCGGTGGCGGCGGTTACGGCGGCGGCGGCGGCGGTGGCCGCGGCGGTCGCGGTGGCGGCGGCTACGGCGGCGGTCGTGGCGGCGGCGGCGGCAACCGCGACGAGTACTAGGCCTCCATTCCTCGTGTGAACTCCGAAGGCCCCGGCGGCGCGTCCGCCGGGGCCTCCTTCGTTCCGGGGCGGCGCGCGCGGCCGCGGACGCCATTTGGCGGGCCCCGACCCTTGCCCGGGGGAGAATCGCCCGCGTGCCGCTCCTCGAACTCCACGACGTCGTCGCCGGCTACGGCCCCGTCCCGACCCTCGACGGGCTGACGCTCGCCGTGGACGCGGGCACCGTCGTGGCGGTCGTCGGCCGCAACGGCGCCGGCAAGACCACGCTGCTGCGCGCCGCCGCCGGGTTGCTGCGGCCGCGCCGCGGTCGCGTGACGGTGGACGGCCACGACCTCGCGACGCTGTCGGTCCGCGCCGCGGCCCGGCTCGTGTCCGGCGTCCCGCAGGACGACGCCGTCGAGGCCCCGTTCCGCGTCCGCGAGGTCGTGGCCCTCGGCCGCCTCGCCCACGTCTCGCCGTGGCGCGCCGCCGGTCCGGCCGACGACGCCGCGGTCGCCGACGCGCTCGCCGCCACCGACCTCGCGTCGCTCGCGGACCGTCGCGTGGACGCGCTCTCCGGCGGCGAGCGCCGCCGCGTCGCGGTCGCGCGGTGCCTCGCGCAGGGCGCGCCGCTCCTCCTCCTCGACGAACCCACGGCCCACCTCGACCTCGGCCAGGAGGCCCGCCTGCTCGACGTCGTGCGCCGCCTCGCGCGCGAGCGCGGCCGGGCCGTCGTCGCCGCGCTCCACGACGTCAACCTCGCCGCCACGTTCGCCGACCGCGTCCTCCTGCTCGACGCGGGCCGCGTCGTCGCCGACGGCCCGCCCGCCGCCGTGTTGACCGCGCCGCGGCTCTCCGCGCTGTTCGGCCTCGCGCTTCGCGTGGTCGCGGACCCGGAGCGCGGGGTGCCCATTGTCGTGCCGGGAGCGACCCCGTGAGCCGGGCGGGCCTCGCGTCCCGCGCGCGCGACCTCGGCGGGCGCGGGGCCGCCCGCGCGGCGGCGGTCCTCCTCCTCGCGGCGGTCGCGGGGGCGGGCGGATGCGGCGAGGGACCGCGAGGCCCGGCCGCCGCCGCGTCCGCCCCGACCGCGGCGACGCGCGTCGTCACGGACTGCGCCGGCGCCAAGGTGACGTTGCCCGCGACGGTCGGCCGCATCGTGACGACCGCGCCGGGCCTCACGTCGCTCGTGATCGCGCTCGGCCACGGCGCCGCGCTCGTCGGCGTGTCCGACCAGGACCCGCGCACGGGCGCGTTGGCCGACCTGCCGCGCCTGCCGGTGTACCCGTCGGTCCCCGCGGAGTCGGTCGCGGTGCTCGAGCCCGACCTCGTCCTCGTCGACCAGGTGCTCTCGGGCCGCGACGCGGCGGCGCTGCGCGCGCGGTTCCCGCAGACGTTCGTGACCGACGCCTCCCAGACCCTCGACCGCCTGCGCGAGACGTTCCTGCGCGTCGCGGACGCGCTCGGCCGGCCGCGCCTCGGGCAGGAGCTCGCGACGGAGCTCGACGACGCCCGCCGACGCCATCGCGTCGCGGGCCGTCCGCGCGTCCTCGTGCTCGGGCAGGTGGAGCCGCTGCCGCCGTACGCGATCGGGCCGCGGGGCCTGCTCGGCGACATGGTCGCGTCCGTCGGCGGCGAGAACGTCGCGTGGGACCTCGGCCTGCCGTCCGGGCCCATCGCGTCGGAGGTCGTGCTCGCGCGGCGGCCGCAGTGGATCCTCCACACCGGCGGCACGTTCCCCGACGCGCTGCGGACGGCGTGGGCGTCGGTGCCCGCGGTCGCCGAAGGCCGCATCGCCGACGTCGGCGCCGACGACTTCATGCAGGGCGGCCCGCGCACGGCCCGCGCGCTGGCGCGGCTCGCCGAGCTCCTCGGCGGCGCGAGGGCGCCGCGATGAGGCGCCCCGGCCTCGCGCGCGGGCTCGCCCTCGCGTGCCTCTTCGTGCTCCTCGCGTGCCTCGTGAACCTCTTCGTCGGGCGGGCGCGCCTCCCGGCGCGCGACGTGCTCGCGGCCCTCGTCGGGGGCGACGTCTCCGCCACGGTGCACGCGATCGTGCACCTCGACCGCGTGCCGCGCGTCGCGCTGGGCCTCGCCGTCGGCGCGGCGCTCGCCCTCGCGGGCACGTTGTTCCAGGCGCTGCTGCGCAACCCGCTCGCCGACCCCTACATCGTGGGCGTGGGCCCGGGCGCCCTCCTCGGCGCCGCGGTCGCGGGCGCGCTCGGCCTCGCGGGCCGCAGCGTCGCGGGCCTGTCGGCCGCGGCCGCGGGCGCGTTCGTCGGCGCGGTGCTCGCGGCGGTGCTCGTGCTCGGCGTCGCGGGCCGGCGCGGCCGCGACGCGAGCGCGCGCCTCCTGCTGGCGGGCGTCGCCGTCGGTTCGTTCGTCACCGCCGTCGCGACGTGGGCCCTCTACGTCGAGAACGAGTCGTGGCAGGACGCGGTCCGCTGGCTGCTCGGCAGCCTCGCGTACGCCGACGGGGCGCGCATCCGCCTCGCCGCGCTCGCGACCGCGACGCTCGCGCTCCTCGCGTGGCTGCGCGCGCGCGACCTCGACGCGCTCGCCCTCGGGGAGGAGGCCGCGCGGCTCACGGGCGTCGACGTGGCGCGCACGGTCTTCGGCCTCTCGGCCGCCGCGTGCCTTCTCGTCGCCGCCGCCGTCGCGACGGCGGGCCTCGTGGGCTTCGTCGGCCTCGTGGTCCCGCACGCCGCGCGCCGCCTCGTCGGGCCCGGCCACCGCCGGTTGCTGCCCGTCGCGGCGCTGCTCGGCGGCGGCCTCCTGGTGGCCGCGGACGCGATCGCGCGCTCCGCCCGGACCGAGGTCCCGGTCGGCGTCGTGACGGCGCTCCTGGGCGCGCCCGTCTTCGCGTTCCTCCTCCGTCGGCAGTCCTCCTCCCGGTGACCCGAGGCCCGGCGGCCGCCGCGCCCACGGCCGCGGCCCGCGGCGGTACGCTGGCGGCATGGGACGGCGCGGCCCTCGCTGGCGGTGGTCGGTCGTCGCGCGCGCGGCGCTCGCGGCCCTCGGCGTCGTCGCGGCCGCCCCGGCGCGGGCGGCGGACGGCACCGGCTCCGTGACGGTCCACGTCCGGTCGGTGCCCGACGAGGTCCATCGCACGCCGGGCCTCGTCACCTTGCTCCTGCCGCGCGACCTCGGCCCGTCGCGGGTCGTCCGGACGCTCGCGCCCACGGTGACGTTCGAGCGCGTCCCGGCCGACGTCCCGCTGGCGGTGCGCGTGACCTGCCACGCGCTCGGGTGGCCCGACCAGGACGTGGTGCGTCCCGTGCGCGTCGCGCCGGGCGCGACCGTGCGGGTCGAGGCGCGGCTCCCACAGCGGCTCCGGTGGATCCGGCTCGTCGATGCGGAGAGCGGGGAGAGCCTCCCGATGGAGCGGGTGGCGGGAGACCTCCGCGTGTCGCCCCGCGCGTCGTCGGACTCGGTGCCGCCGTCCGACGAACGCGCCGAGAGGTCGTTCGGGGCGCCTTGGTCCCGGCGGGACTCGCCCCCCGCCCTGCCGGATCGAGGATGGGTCGAGTGGCGAGGGGACGGAGCGGCGCGACTCGGAGGGTGGACCCGGCTCGTCGCGGACGCGGAGGAGGTGCGGATCGCGCTTCGCCCACCGCGATCGCTGCAGGGCCGGGTCGTCGACGAGGCCGGCCTGCTCCTCGAGGGCGTGTGGGTCGTCGACGCCCGGAGCCGGACCGGCGAGGACGGCGCATTCACGATGGCGGAGCGCGGTGCGCCTTGGCGGTCCCACGTCCTCATGAGCCCCGAGGGGGTGTCCGTCGCGTACGACTTTCCCGACGATCTCGGCCCCGCCCGGGACCTGCTGCTGCCGACCCGGACCTTCGCCGTGGTCCGGGTCGTCGACCTGGAGTCGGAGCTGCCCCTGGCCGCCGCGCGGGTCTCGGCGGTGGTGCGACGGCGCGCGCCGGTCGCGTCCGACGCGCCGCTGCCCGGCGCGGCGGTGGACGTCCCCTTGGACGAGCGCGGCACCGCGCGGCTCCCGGTCGCGCCCGGCGACGCGATCGACCTCGTCGTCGAGGCGCCGGGGTACGGGCGCGGCACCGCGACCGAGGGGCGTCGCGGCACGGGCGCGGTGGGCTCCGTGAGCGGCGACCTCGGCCCCGCGTTCGTGAAGGGGACGTCGCGCCCGT
>JAEUHO010000047.1 GCA_016795345.1 Planctomycetia bacterium
AGGACGCGCACGCGCGTCGCCCGTCGATGGTCGTCGCCTATTGCCAGGCGGCCCCGACGGCCCTGCACTGGCGTCCGTGGGCGGACACTCCGATTCCGCGAGGCCGGCGTCGCCGCGCCCCAGCCTGACAGACGAGGACGCGCACGCGCGTCGCCCGTCGAGGGTCGTCGCCTATTGCCAGGCGGCCCCGACGGCCCTGCACTGGCGTCCGTGGGCGGACACTCCGACTCCGCGAGGCCAGCGTCGCCGCGTCCGGGCCGGGCCGCCGAGGACGCGCACGCGCGTCGCCCGCTGATGGTCGTCGCCTATTGCCAGGCGGCCCCGACGGCCCTGCACTGGCGTCCTTGTACGGACACTTCGATTCCGCGAGGCCGGCGCCGCCGCGCCCTGGGTTGAACACCGAGGACGCGCACGCGCGTCGCCCGCTGATGGTCGTCGCCTACCCCCAGGCGGCCCCGACGGCCCTGCACTGGCGTCCGTGTACGGACACTCCGATTCCGCGAGGCCAGCATCGCCGCGTCCGGGCTCGCCCCCTGGGCCGGCGGGAACAGCCGCCGCAAAACAAAACGCAGCCCCGGCTCGAGCTCGGCCGGGGCTGCACAGGAGGCAAGGCAAGGAAAGCCTTGATCAGCGCCGCGTTGCCGCGACACCGACCGAGATCCGCCGGGTGGTCTAGGTCCGTCGGACAAGGGAAGACTAGCGCCAGTTCCGGGACGTGCAACCCGATTTTCACGATTCCTCAACCGACGGGCCCGGAAGGGCCCCTAGGGCCCCGATCTCGGTAGGCTCTCCGCTCCGTCCGCGCCCCCCCGAGACCCCGCCCCCGTGACCGTCCCGTCCATCCGGATCCGTGGCGCCCGCCAGCACAACCTGCGCGGGGTGGACGTGGACCTGCCCCTCGGGCGCCTGACCGTCGTCACCGGCGTGTCGGGGTCGGGGAAGTCGTCGCTGGTCTTCGACACCCTCTACGCGGAGGGCCAGCGCCGGTACGTCGAGACGTTCTCCGCGTACGCGCGCCAGTTCCTCGATCGCATGGACCGGCCCGACGTGGACGCCGTCGAGGGGATCCCGCCCGCGGTCGCCATCGATCGCACGAACCCCGTCCGCACGAGCCGCTCGACCGTCGGCACGCTCACCGAGCTCCTCGACCCGCTCCGCCTCCTGTGGACGAAGGCCGGCACGCTCGCCTGCCCGACCTGCGCCCGCGCCGTGCGTCGCGACCGGCCGGCGGAGATCGCCGACGAACTCGCCGTGCTGCCGGCGGGCACGAAGCTGGTGCTCTGGTTCGCGCTCGCGCTCGGCCCGGGCCGCTCGCCCGCGGACGCCGCCGCCGACCTCACGTCGGCGGGGTTCCGCCGCGTCCTCGACGGCGACGCGACCCTCGACCTCGCGCCGGACGGGAAGGGCCTGCCGAAGAAGGGTGTGCTGAAGGTCGTCGTGGACCGGCTCGTCGCCGGCCGCGTCGAGCGTCCGCGCCTCGTCGAGTCCGTCGAGACGGCCATGCGGGCCGGCGTCGGGCGGATGGGCGTCCGCGTGCTCGGCGCCGAGGGCGCGCCGGGCGAGGACCGGCTCTGGTCGGACGCGCTCCACTGCCCGTACTGCGACCGCGCGTTCCGCGACCCGACGCCCAACCTGTTCTCGTTCAACAGCCCCCTCGGCGCGTGCGCGACGTGCCACGGCTTCGGGCGCACCGTCGGCATCGACTGGGACCTCGTGATCCCGGCGCCGCAGCGCACCCTGAAGGGCGGCGCCATCGAGCCGTTCTCGACGCCGTCCGCCGCCGAGTGCCGCCGTGACCTCGCCGCCTGGTGCCGCAAGGCGGGCGTGTCGCAGGACGTGCCGTGGCGCGACCTCCCGGCCGACGCGCGCCGCAAGGTCCTCGAGGGCGACGGCGACTGGTACGGCGTCAAGGGGTACTTCGAGTACCTCGAGAAGAAGACGTACAAGGTCCACGTCCGCGTGATGCTCTCGCGCTTCCGGGGTTATCCCGTCTGCGCGGACTGCGGCGGCGCCCGCCTCGCGGAGGAGGGGCGCGCCTGGCGCGTCGGCGGCCGCACGCTGCCCGAGGTCGTCGCGTCGTCGGTCGGCGACGCCCGCCGCTTCTTCGACGCCCTCGACCTCGGCCCGCTCACGGTGGGGGAGGGCGGCCGCCCGTCGCCCGTCGGCGCGCTGCTCGCGGAGGTCCGCAACCGCCTCGAGGTCCTCGAGACGGCGGGCCTCGCGTACCTCACCCTCGACCGCCAGGCCCGCACGCTCTCCGGCGGCGAGGCCCAGCGCGTCCACCTCACGTCGGCGCTCGGCACGTCCCTGGTCAACGCGCTGTACGTCCTCGACGAGCCGTCCGTCGGGCTGCACCCCCGCGACAACGAGCGGCTCGTCCGCATCCTCGAGCGCCTGCGCGACGCGGGCAACACGGTGGTCGTCGTCGAGCACGACCCCGAGATCCTCCGGGCCGCGGACCACCTGGTGGACATGGGCCCGGGCGCCGGCGAGCGCGGCGGCACGGTCGTCGCGGCGGGGTCGCCCGACGAGGTGCGCGCGCACCCGACGTCGCTCACCGGCGCGTTCCTCGCCGGGCGCCGCCACGTGACGAAGGCCGGGCCGCGGCGCGACGTGACGAAGGCGAAGCGGGTCGGCGTGCGCGGCGCGCGCGAGAACAACCTGCGCGGCGTCGACCTCGAGGTGCCGCTCGGCGCGCTCACGGTGCTCACCGGCGTGTCGGGGTCCGGCAAGTCCACGCTGGCGCACGACGTGCTCTACCTCGCCCTCCGCCGCGCGCTCGGGCGCCCCGAGGGCACGCCCGGGGCCCACGCGGAGGTCGTCGGCGTCGAGCACGTCTCGGACGTCGTCCTCGTGGACCAGTCGGCGGTCGGGCGCACGCCGCGCGCCAACGCGGCGACCTACGTCGGCGCGTGGGACGGCGTCCGCGCGCTCTTCGCCGGCACGCCGACGAGCAAGGCGCGCGGCTACAAGCCGTCCACCTTCTCGTTCAACGTGCCCGGCGGCCGCTGCGAGACGTGCGCGGGCGACGGCCACGAGAAGGTGGAGATGCAGTTCCTCTCGGACGTGTACGTCCCGTGCCCGGACTGCGACGGCAAGCGGTTCCGCCCCGAGGTCCTCGAGGTGACCTGGGACGGGCTCACGATCTCCGACGTGCTCGGGCTCACGGTGGACGACGCGCTCGCGCGCTTCGCGACGCGCCCCGACGTGCTCGGCGCGCTGCGGCCGCTGCAGGAGGTGGGGCTCGGCTACCTCCGCCTGGGCCAGCCGCTCTCGACGCTCTCGGGCGGCGAGGCCCAGCGCCTGCGCATCGCCGAGGCCCTCGCCGAGCCCGGCGACGGCCGCCCGCGCCTCTACGTGCTCGACGAGCCGACCACCGGCCTGCACCTCGAGGACGTGACGGTGCTCCTGCGCGCGATCGAGCGCCTCGTCGCGCGCGGGCACGGCGTGCTCGCGGTCGAGCACCACCTCGACGTGATCGCGGCGGCGGACCTGATCGTCGACCTCGGCCCCGACGGCGGGCCCGCGGGCGGCGCGATCGTCGCGTCCGGGCCGCCGGAGGTCGTCGCCGCGGGGACCGGGCCCACGTCGGTGCACCTGCGGCGGCACCTCGAGCGGACGGCGGCCGGCGCGAGGGTACGCGAGGCCCGGCGGCCGGCGGGCCTCGCGTCCACCACGTCGAGCGCCGCCATCGCCGTGCGGGGCGCGCGGGAGCACAACCTCAAGGACGTCCACGTGGACGTGCCGCGCGACGCGCTCGTCGTCGTCACGGGGCCGTCGGGCTCGGGCAAGTCCACGCTCGCGTTCGACATCGTCTTCGCCGAGGGGCAGCGACGGTACGTCGAGACGCTGTCGGCCTACGCGCGGCAGTTCACCGGCCAGCTGCCGCGACCCGACGTGGACAGCGTGACGGGGATCCCGCCCACGGTGTCCATCGAGCAGCGCACGACGCGCGGGTCGGCGCGGTCCACCGTCGCGACGCAGACCGAGCTCGCGCACTGCGGGCGCCTGCTGGTCGCGAAGGCGGGGGTGCCGCACTGCCCCGCGTGCGCGCGCGCGCTCGAGGCGCGGCCGCCCGAGGCCATCCTCGACCGCATCGCCGAGGACTTCCGCGGCAAGGACGTGCGGATCGCGGCGCCGGTCGTGGTGGGCCGCAAGGGGTTCCACCGCGAGGTGTTCGAGGCGGCGAGCAAGCGGGGGCACGGCGAGGCGCGCGTGGACGGCGTGCTCGTCGCGACGTCGCCCGCGCCGAAGATCGCGCGCTGGAACGAGCACGACGTGGACGAGGTCGTCGCGCGGCTGCGCGTCGGACCCGACACGCGGCCGGCGCTGCGGGCGGCGGTCACGGAGGCCCTCGCGCTCGGGGGCGGGGCGCTCGTCGTGGTGGGGCCCGACGGCGCGGGGCGCGCGCTCTCGACGTCGCGCACGTGCCCGAAGGACGGGATCACGGTGCCGGAGCCGGACCCGCGGTTCTTCAGCCACAACAGCCCGCGCGGGTGGTGCCCGACGTGCCAGGGGCTCGGCGCGGTCCCGCGCGTGGACCCGGCGGCGATGCCCGTGGACGACGACAAGTCGATCGCGCGCGGCGCCGTGAAGGGCATCGGCCTCGACCCGGGCATCCAGAAGCGGTTCGTCCGCGACGTCGCGAAGACGCTGAAGGTCGACGTGAAGGCCAGGTGGGCCACGCTGTCGGCGGCCGTGCAGGCGAAGGTGCGCGGCGGCGGCAAGGGCCCGGGCGGCACGTTCGCGGGCGCCGCGGCGTACCTCGAGGAGTTCCTGACGAAGTACCCGGGCGCGATCGACTGGCTCGGCGCGTACGCGCGCCGCGCGGACTGCCCGGCGTGCCGCGGCGGGCGCCTGCGGCCCGAGGCGGCCGCGGTGCGCGTCGGCGGGACGACGCTGCCGGCGCTGCTCGGGCACTCCGTGGACGACTTCGCGGCGGCCGTCGAGGCGCTGCCGCTCGCGGGGCGCGATGCGGCGGTGGCGGAGCCGATCCGGCGCGAGCTGGCCTCGCGCGTGGCGTTCCTCCGGCGCGTGGGGCTCGGCTACCTCACGCTCGACCGCGCCGCGCCGTCGCTCTCCGGCGGCGAGGCCCAGCGCATCCGCCTCGCGGCGCAGCTCGGCAGCAACCTCCGCGGGGCGTGTTACGTCCTCGACGAGCCGACGATCGGCCTGCACGTGCGCGACAACGCGCGGCTGCTCGACGCGCTGGTCGAGCTCCGCGACCGCGGCAACAGCCTGATCGTGGTCGAGCACGACGACGACACGATCCGGCGCGCGGACCACCTGATCGACATGGGCCCGGGCGGCGGGCGCGAGGGCGGGCGCGTGGTGGCGCAGGGCCCGCCCGCGGTGGTGGCGCGCGACCCCGCGTCGCCGACGGGCCGCGTGCTCGCGCGGCCGCCGGTGGCCCCGCCCGCGCGCAAGGGCCCGCCCGCCGACGTCCTGCGGATCGAGGGGGCGACGGCGCACAACCTGAAGGACGTGACGGTGGACGTGCCGCTCGGCCGGCTCGTCGTCGTGACGGGCGTGTCCGGCTCGGGCAAGAGCACGCTGGTGCGCGACGTGCTCCACGAGGGGCTGCGGGCCCGCCTGGGGCTGGTGGGGGCCGAGCCCGGCGCGCACCGCGCGTTGTCGGGCGGGAAGGGCCTCGAGCGCGTCCTCGAGGTGGACCAGACCCCCGTCGGGCGCACGCCGCGCTCGGTGCCCGCGACTTACCTCGGCATCTGGGACGTGCTCCGCGGCGCGTTCGCGAAGACGGCGGAGGCGCGCGCGCGCGGCTGGGGGCCCGGCCGGTTCTCCTTCAACGTGAAGGGCGGCCGCTGCGAGGCGTGCGAGGGCCAGGGGCGCGTCACCGTCGAGATGTCGTTCCTGCCCGACGTCGAGGTGCCGTGCGAGGCGTGCGGCGCGGGCCGGTTCACCGCGGAGACCGACGAGATCCGCTGGCAGGGCCTCTCGCCCTCGGCGGTGCTGAAGCTCACCTTCGCGGAGGCGGCGAAGGTGTTCGGCGCGTTCCCCTCGGTGGCGCCGTTCCTCACGCTGATGGACGACGTGGGGCTCGGCTACCTCGCGCTGGGCCAGCCCGCGACCCACCTCTCGGGCGGCGAGGCGCAGCGCTTGAAGCTCGTGACGGAGCTCGGCAAGGGCGGGCGGGAGGGCAAGACCCTCTACGTGCTCGACGAACCGACGACGGGCCTGCACGGCGAGGACGTGGACCGGCTGGTGGCCGTGCTCCGCCGGCTCGTGGACCGCGGCGACACCGTCGTCGCGATCGAGCACGACCTCGACGTCGTCGCGTCGGCCGACCACGTGATCGACCTCGGGCCCGAGGGCGGGCCCGCCGGCGGCCGGGTCGTGGCGGAGGGGCACCCGCTCGACGTGGCGAAGGCGTGGCGCCGATCGCACACGGGGGCCGCCCTCCGGCGGTACGCGGGGCGCGGCTGATCCCCCGGGCGTGGGCGGGGGGGCAACTTCCGGCGACGACCGGCCTCCGTCTGGCCGTGCGCCCGACGTCTCGGGCGTCGGAGACCTCCCCCGTGCGCGTCCTCGCCCCCTGTTCGCTCCTCGCCCTCCTCGTGCTCGTCGGTTGCGGCCTCGCCGGCCACGACGGTCCCTCGGCGGCGTCCGGCCCCGCGTCCCCGGTCGTGGTGCCCCCGGTGGCCGGCACCGGCGCCTTCTCCCCGTCGCCCACGTCCGCGACCCCGGTCGTCCTCGGTTTCCCCGTCGACCGGATCTCGGTGGCCGACGTGGACGGCGACGGACGCGGCGACGTCGTGGCGGCGTACGTGAGCCCGTTCGACGCGCGCCTCGTCTGGCTGCGCGCGACGGTCGACGGCGCCCTCGAGACGTCCCGGACCATCGTCGAGCTCGGCGGCGTCGGGGACTTCGACCTCGGAGACCTCGACGGCGACGGGTTCCCGGACGTGGCCGTGATGGACTCCGTCGCGAAGGAGGTCCGCGTGCTGCGCAACCAGCGCGACGGGACGTTCACGCCGACGTCCACCGTCGCGTTCGCGGACGGCGGCGGGTCGGTGCGCTTCGGGCGCTTCGACGACGACGGCCACCTCGACTTCGTCGTCGCCGGCGGGAACAACATCTGGCGGTGCGTCGGCGACGGCGTCGGCGGCTTCACGCCGATGGGGAGCGGGCCTCACCCGCACCCCGTCCACGGCGTCATCGCCGTCGGGGACTTCGACGGCGTGGGCGAGCACGAAGTGGTGACCGCGACGACCTTCGGGGCGTTGGGCTCGACCGGGTACTGGGACCTGATGACGTTGCACCCCGGCGGGACGACCCAGCGGTCGGGCGTCGCGTCGGGTTCGTGGCCGTACTCGCGGCCGCGGCTCGCGCGGCTCGAGGCGGGCGCCGTGCTCGGCGTCGTCGTGCAGGGGGGGGCGTCGGGGCTCGAGCTGTGGACCGGCTACGTCGCGGGACAGGGACACCTGACCCACGTCCTCCGGATGGAGCCCGCGGCGATCGCCGACACCGCGGTGGCGGACCTCGACCTCGACGGCATCGACGACCTCGTCGTCGCGCTCACGTCGGCCGACGTGGTCGAGGTGGCGCGGGGCGACGGCACCGGCGACGTCGGGGCCGTCGCGCCGGTCGCGGTCCCGTCGCCGACGGCGGTGGCCCTCGGCGACGTGGACGGCGACGGCGTGAAGGACCTCGTGGTCACGGACGTCACCGCGTCGGTGACGGTCCGGCTCGGCGTGCCGAAGCCCTGACGCCGCGCGGCGTCAGGGGGCGCCCCAGACCGCGAACGCGGCCCATCGCGACGGGTGAGCCCCGGGCCCACCCGTCGCCAGCGCGGCCCGCTGGGCGGCGCGGAGCGCGGCCGCGGCCCCGTCGCCGGACGCGAGGCCCGCCGCGAACCGCTCCATGAGCGGACGCGTCGCGCCGTCGTCCACGGCCCACGCGGAGGCGACCACGCGGCGGGCGCCGGCGAGCAGGAACGACCGCGCGAGGCCGACGACGCCCTCGCCCTGGAGGGTCGTCCCGGTCGCGGTGGCGCAGGCCGACAGGACGACCACGTCGGCGCGCACCGGCGTCGCCTGGATCTCGTCGAGGTCCCAGGCGTCGTCGCCGGCGAGGGCGAGGTGCGTGAGGCGAGGGAACCCGGCGTCGGCGAACGCGTGGGTGGCCACGTGCACCAGGGCCCGGCGCCGGCCGTCGGCGAGCGCCGCCCGCAGCCGCGCCTCCGTGGCGTCGCTCCCGACGAGCACGGTGCGGTCGTCCGCGGGCCAGGCCGCGGCCACCGCCTCCGCCTCGGCGCGCGCGCCGGGGAGCGGGGGCAACGCGTCCGGGCCGTCGGCGCGGAACGCCGGGCCGCCCAGCGCCAGCACGCCGGTCCCCGGCGGCGTGCGGTCGGCCCGCTGCGCCGCGAAGAACGTGAGCGACGGCACCAGGACGACCTCGACGTCCTCGACGAGCCGCCGCGGGGTGGGCCCCGTCGCGTCCAGCATCGCGGCGAACGGCGCCGTCGCGACGACCGCGTCGGGCGCGACCACCCATCGCCGCGCGCCGGCGAGCGCCGCGCGCATCGGCGCGACGACGCGCGCGTGCAGCGCGGAGGCCAGCGCGCGGTCGTCGGAGCCCGGTGCGGAGGCCGCGCGGCGCCATGCGTCGGCCGCCTCGACGAGCGGTCGGCCGGGGCCGAGGTCGCACAGCACCGGCGCCGCCGTGCGTCCGGGGCGGACGACCACCGCGGTCGCGCGCTCCGCACCGACGTGGAGGACGATCGCGGCCTCGTCGGGCGCGAGCGTCGCGGCGACCGCGTCCGCGTCGGCGGGATGCGGGAACACCGTCGCCGCGACGGCCCGCGCCTCGCGCCCGACCCGGTCCGCGGCCTCGGCGTGGGCCCGGTACGCCTCGGCCAACGCGCGGTCCGCCGCCGCGTCGTCGTCCGGCGCGGGGGTCGCGGCGGCGTCGAGGCGCCGTCGCCGCGCGGCGTCGAGCGCGGCGCGGGCCGTGGCCTCGCCCTCGCGCAGGGCCGCCGGGACGTGCGCCGCGAGGAGCGCGTCGCGATGCACGACCCCCTCGAGCAGCGAGAGCGCCCGCCCCGCCTCGGCGGCGTCGAGCGCGGCGCGCGCGACCCGTCCCGGCGGGACGCCCGCGGCGAGCGCGCCGAGCGCGAGCTCCACCGCGAGGTCGCCCGCGTCGCGCGTCCGACGCAACAGCGCGGGCGCGTCCTCGCCGACCAGCCCGTCGCGCGCATCGAGCCGCGCGCGACAGGCCGCGAGGGCCGCCTCGAGCGCCGCCTCCGCGCGGCCGAGCGCGCGCAGCGCGTGCGCCCGCGCGACCTCGACCCCCGCGCGCCGCAGGCCGAGCCCCGGCCGGCCC
>JAEUHO010000048.1 GCA_016795345.1 Planctomycetia bacterium
GTTCCAGGACGTGTCGCGGTCGCTTCCGTCGGAGGCGACGCTCTCGCTCCACGTGAACGGCGACGCGCTGCGCGAGATCGCGTGGGACTTCCGGAACACGGTGATCCGCGGCCGCCACGACGACAACGAGCACGCGATGCGCTTCCGCGCGCAGCGGATGGCCGAGTTGGCGCGGGCCCGCGGCGGCCGGAGCGACTTCGCCGCGGACAAGCAGCAGGTGGATGAGGAGGTCGCCGCCGAGATGAAGCGCTTCCGGTCCGACGGCTACCGCGACCTGGTCGCGGCGTACCGGGCGGAACTCGAGGCGACGCGGCGGATCGCGGCCTTCGGCTTCGCGATCGCGGCGCGTCGGGGCGAGGGCCACCTCGACGCCGCGGCGCGGGTCGTGTTCCGGCCCGCGGGCGGCGCGGCCCCGGCCCCGGCGTCGGCCGGCGACCGCTGACCCCCCCCGGGGGGGTGTACCGGGGTGACCGGGCCCGCGTCGGCGGCGGACAGGGCCCTGCCTTGACACCCCGGCACCCGCCGGTAGGTTCGCGCCTCTTCGCTGTCCATTTGCCGGGATGGCGGAATTGGCAGACGCGCCAGGTTGAGGGCCTGGTGACCCTAATACGGTCTTTCGGGTTCAAGTCCCGATCCCGGCACCATCCCTTGTCTTGATTCGGGGGGAGGGTCGAGGGGGCCGAACGCCCGGCGACCTGCGGAAGGCCCCGAGGGGGCGACGCGCGGGATGGCGATTCTCTTCGCGGGCTGTTCTGCAGGCGCCCGGGTGGCCTCGGTGGCCTGCCCGAATGCCCGGACCTGCCCGACACGCCCTCCATATCTGAATCACGAGATCCCCGCGCCTGCAGGCCCGCGGGAGGCTAGGCCCGACGGGGTTCGAGGAAGGGTCGACAGCGAGACAACGGGGTCGGAGCCCTTTGTCTCGGCGTCGACAGCGAGACAACGGGGTCGAAGCCCTTTGTCTCGGCGTCGACAGCGAGACAACGGGGTCGGAGCCCTTTGTCTCGGCGTCGATAGCGAGACAACGGGGTCGGAGCCCCTTGTCTCGGCGTCGATAGCGGAGACAACGGGGTCGGAGCCCGATGTCTCGGCGTCGAGGGGGAGACGGCCGGTGCAGAGAGGGCGGGTTCGGGAACGACGGGGGGGCCCCCGGAGGGGATGGGAGCATGGGGCCATGCGCGTGACCCGGGCGGTCCTCGTCGGTGGATGGCTGCTCGTCGCCGGCATGCCCGCGGCGCGCGCCGAGGACCCCATGAAGCCCCACGGCAAACCCGCCGCGCCCGTCCCCCTGAACCGGCTCGCGGGAGAACGCAGCCCGTACCTGAAGCAACACCAGACGAACCCGGTGGACTGGTGGCCGTGGGGCCCCGAGGCGTTCGCCGAGGCGAAACGCCTCGACAAACCGGTGTTCCTGTCCATCGGGTACGCGGCCTGCCACTGGTGCCACGTCATGGCCCACGAGTCCTTCGAGGACGAGGCCACCGCGAAGGTGATGAACGAGGTCTTCGTCAACGTGAAGGTGGACCGCGAGGAACGCCCCGACGTCGACGACGTCTACATGGCCGCCGTCCAGCTGACGACCGGCCACGGCGGCTGGCCCATGTCGGTCTACATGCTCCCCGACGGCCGCCCCTTCCTCGCGCGGACGTACCTCCGCAAGCAGGACGTCGTCGCCACCGCCGCCCGCGTCGCCGAGCTCTGGAAGACCGACCGCGCCCGCATCGAGGGCGCCGCCGAGGAGCTCGCCGACGCCATCCGCCGGCAGGCCGCCGGGCCCCGCCTCCCCGCCCACACCGGCAGCGACGCCGAGCTCGTCGCCGCCGCCGTCGCGGAGAGCGTCGCGTCGTTCGACCGCGAACGCGGCGGCTTCGACCGCCGCCCCAAGTTCCCCCCGCACGCCCACCTCCTCACCTTCCTCGACCGCGACGGCGCCGCCGCCGGCCCCGAGGCCCTCGAGATGGCGCGCGTCACCCTCGACGGCATGGCGCTCGGCGGCGTCCACGACCACGTCGGCGGCGGCTTCCACCGCTACAGCACCGACGCCGAATGGCTCCTGCCGCACTTCGAGAAGATGCTCTACGACAACGCGCTGCTCGCCTGCGCCTACGCGCGCGCCGCCGTCGTCCTGAAGGAGCCCCGCCACGCCGACGTCGTGCGCGGCATCCTCGGCTGGGTCGAGCGCGAGATGGCCGTCGCCGGCGGCGGCTATGCCAGCAGCCTCGACGCCGACACCGAAGGCGAGGAAGGCCTCACCTACACGTGGACCCCCGCCGAGGTCCGCGCCGCCCTCCCCGACGCGGGCCTCGCGTCGCTCGTCCTCGACGTCTACGGCGTCCGCGACGGCGGCAACTACCTCGAGGAGGCCACCGGCAAGCCCTCGGGCCGCTCCATCCTCCACCTCCGCGAACCCCTCGCGAAGACCGCCGCCCGCCTCGGCCGGCCCGTCGCCGACCTCGCGGGCGACCTCGCGCGCGCCCGCGCGACGCTCCTCGCCGTCCGCGCGCGCCGCGCCCAGCCCGGCCTCGACGCCAAGGTGCTGACGTCGTGGAACGGCCTCCTCCTCTCCGCCTTCGCCACCGCCGGCGCCGCGCTGAAGGAGCCCCGCTGGCTCGACGCGGGCCGCGCGCTCGCCCGCTTCCTCCTCGACCACGCGCGCGACGGCGACCGCCTGCTCCGCTTCCCCAAGGCCTCCGGCCCCGCGATCCCCGGCTTCCTCGACGACCACGTCCACCTCGCCGACGGCCTCCTCGATCTCGCCGACGCCACCGGCGAGGCCGCCTGGGCCGACGCCGCCCGCGCGCTCGCCGACCAGGTCCTCGCGCGGTTCGCCGACCCCGCCGGCGGCTTCTTCGCCACCAGCGACGCCCACGAACGCCTCCTCGCGCGCAGCAAGGACGCCTTCGACACGCCGATCCCCTCCGCCAACGCCACCGCC
This sequence comes from Planctomycetia bacterium, assembly GCA_016795345.1. Lineage (GTDB taxonomy): Bacteria > Planctomycetota > PLA2 > PLA2 > JAEUHO01 > JAEUHO01. The sequence continues at coordinate 2,936 of JAEUHO010000048.1, forward strand.
GCGCGCGTCCTCCTCCGCCTCGCCGACCGCACGGGCCTCGCGTCGTACCGCACCGCCGCCGACCGCACCCTCGCCACCTTCCGCGCCCTCGTCGCCCGCGCGCCCGGCGGCACCCTGGCCTTCGGCCGCGTCGTCGCCGCGCGCGCCGCGGCCGAGGCCCGCGGCCTCGCCCCGGTCGCGGGCGACGTCTCGGGACGCGAAGGCCCGCTCGCCGTCGAGGCCTTCCTCGAGCGCGGCGAGGCGCGCCCCGGCACCGTCGTCCGCGCGCTCCTCCGCGTCACGCTCGACCCCGGCTGGCACGTGAACCCCGCCGGCCCCGCCCGCGGCGACCTCGTCCCCACGACGCTCACCCTCGCCGCGCCCGCCCCCGTCGAGCTGCGCGCCGTAACGTTCCCGCCCGCCGCCGCCGCGCCCCCCGCGCCCGGCGCCGCGCCGATCCCGCTCCTCGCGGGCACGTTCGACGTCGCGGTCGCGCTCGCGATCCCCGCGGGCGCCGCCCTCGGCCCGCGCAAGGTCGGCCTCGTGCTCGGCTTCCAGCCGTGCGACGCGACGTCGTGCCGCCTCCCGACGACGCTCCGCGTGGACCTGCCGCTGCGCTTCGAGCCGCAGGACGCGCCCCCGCGCCACCCGGCGCTCTTCCGATAGCGCCCCCTTCCCGGGGACCGCGAGGCCCGCGCGCCCGCGCTTCGTCCGCACGGGGCCCCCGGCGTGCCCCGGGGTATCTTCGACCTCCTCCGGGAGAGTCCCCGTGTCGTCCGACGTCACCCTCCGCATCCGGATGCCCCACCGCGCGGGCACGCTCGCCAAGATCTCCGCCGAGATCGGCCGGGCCGGCGCCGTCATCGGCGACCTGACGACGGTCCACACCGACAGCATCTACAGCCTCCGCGACGTCACCATCGAGACCACGGAGACCGAGCTCACGGGGCTCGTCGCGGCCATCGAGGCCGCGGTCCCCGGCACCCGCGTGACGGTCGTCCCGGACCGCGCCGTCGAGTTCCACCAGGGCGGCAAGCTCAAGATCGTCCCGACGAAGCCCGTGAAGAGCCTCGCCGACATGCGCCTCGCCTACACGCCGGGCGTCGCGACGGTCTGCTCCAAGGTCGCCCACGACGACGCGGCCCTGCGCGCGTACTCGTCGGTCGGCCACAACGTGCTCGTGCTCTCCGACGGCAGCCGCGTGCTCGGCCTCGGCGACCTCGGCCCCCGCGGGGTCATCCCCGTCCTCGAGGGGAAGTCGATCTTCTACTCCGAGTTCGTCGGGCTCAACGGCCTCTCGTTCGGCCTCGACGAGCGCGACGTCGGCAAGGTCGTCGAGCTCTGCCGCGCCCTGCGCCCCAACTACGCCGCCATCCACCTCGAGGACATCGCGGCCCCGCGCTGCTTCGAGCTCGAGTCGCGCCTGCAGGACGAGCTGAAGGTCCCCGTCCTCCACGACGACCGCCACGGCACCGCCGTCGTCGCTGCGGGCGCGGTCCTCGCGGCGCTCCACATCGCGAAGCTCGACCTCGACCGCCTCGTCGTCGGCCAGATCGGCCTCGGCGCCGCCGGCTACACGATCCTCGAGCTCCTGATCGAGCTGGGCCCGAAGGGCGCGGTCGCCTACGACCCGAGCGCCGAGTCCGTCGCCCGCGCGTCGTCCCTCGGCGCGAAGTTCGTGGACCACCCGAAGAAGGTCCTCGACGAGGCCGACGTGATCGTCGCGGCGACCGGCAAGGCCGGCCTCATCAAGAAGGACTGGGTCCGCAAGGGCCAGGTCATCTTCGCGCTGACGAACCCGCGCCCCGAGATCCGGCCCCACGACGCGCTCGCCGCGGGCGCCGTCATCGCGTCCGAGGGCGCGGCCATCAACAACGTGCTCGCCTACCCGGGCCTCATGCGCGGCGCGATCGACGCCGGGGCCGTGCGGTTCACGCCCGCCATGAAGATCGCCGCCGCCCGCGCGCTCGCCCAGCACGCCAACGCCGACGACCTGCTGCCGTCGCCGTTCATGCCGGGCCTGCACCTCGACGTCGCCCGCGCCGTCGCCGACGTCGTGCGGCGCGAGGCCGGGCGCGCGTGAACGAGGCGGCGTCCGCGCCCGGGGACGGCCCGACGCGGGGCGGCCCCGTCGCCGCGTGGGACGGCCTGCGGGCCCTCGGCCGCGACCTCTTCGACTTCGACCGCCGCGCGTTCGTCGTGCTGGCCTACGTGCCCGTGGCGCTGACCGCCATGGAGTACCTGTTCCTCCCGCCGCTGCGCTACAAGCCGCCGTCCCCCGCGTGGGTGTTCGACGCGCAGCGCGCGCTCGCCGACGCGATCCCCGGGCTGCCGCCGTCGCTCCTCCCGTGGGCGTGGTGGGGCCTCGGCTGCGTCGTCGCGATGATCCTCGTCCCCATGCTGCTGCTGAAGGTGGTGGGCGGCATGGGCCCGCGCGCGAGCGGCCTGCGGCTCCGCGGCACGGGCCGCGACGCATGGGTCTACCTCGCGTTGTTCGTCGTGTTCCTGCCGGTCGTGTGGCTCGCGTCGCAGCGCCCCGACTTCGCGCAGACCTATCCCTTCTACCCGCCGCGCCTGCCCTCCTCGCGCCCGCCGGTGAAGGTCGGCGGCGACTGGGTCGCGTTCGAGGCCATCTACTTCGTGCAGTTCCTCGCGGTGGAGTACTTCTTCCGCGGCTTCATGGTGCTGGGCCTCAAGCCCGCGCTCGGGCGCGCCGCCATCCTCGTGATGCTCGCGCCGTACTGCATGATCCACTTCCACAAGCCCGGCCTCGAGGCCCTCGGCGCGGTGGGGGCCGGCCTCGTGCTGGGGTCGCTCTCGTACCGCACCGGGACGGTCGTCTACGGCTGGTTCCTCCACTACGCCGTCGCGCTGTCGATGGACCTGCTGTCGTTGTCGCAGTCCGGGCGGTTGTAGGCCGCCGGCGCGGCGGAGGGACGCCGCCGCGAGCTCGCGGGCGGGCGCAAGGCCCGCCCCGACTTCAGAGGCCGCCCGTGTACGTCCGGAGGCCGGGGTCGGTGGATCGGGCCCCCGCGTGGGACCGCGAGGCCCGCCGGCCGCCGGGCCTCGCCGTCCCGAGAGGGGGGCCGGTCGTCCTTCGCTCCCGCGAGGCTCCCCGGCCCCGTAGGGTAGGTGGCCCCGCCCCCTCGGCGGGCCCGGAGCAGCCAGCCCATGGGCGAGCGCGTCACCTGTCGGACCGTCGGCGGCCACCGTGTCGAGGCGACCAACGGCGCGTCCTCGACGTTCATCGACCTGCCGAAGGTCGACGGCGGCGAGGGCAACGGCCTCGGGCCCCACGAGACGCTGCTCGCGGCGCTCGGCGCGTGCACGTCGATGACGCTGCAGGTGTACGCCGCGCGCAAGCAGTGGCCGCTCGAGGGCGTCGAGCTGACGCTGACGCGCGAGAAGGCCGCGGTGGGCGTGCCCGACGCGAAGGACCGGATCGGCGTCGAGATCCGCGTGCACGGCCCGCTCGACGCGGCGCAGCGCGCGAAGCTGCTCGAGATCGCGCAGAAGTGCCCGGTCTACAAGACGCTGACGAGCGACCTCGACGTGGTGGAGACGCTCGCGTGAGGGGACGCAAGGCCCGGCCCGCGGCGACCGGCCGCGCCCGCGACCCGCGGGCGCTGCTCGAGACGTTCCCGAACCCGGCGCCGGACCGGGACTACGAGATCGTCCACACGGCGCCCGAGTTCACGAGCGTGTGCCCGGTCACGGGCCAGCCCGACTTCGCGACGATCGTCGTGCGGTACGTGCCGGACGCGACCTGCGTCGAGCTGAAGGCGCTGAAGCTCTACTACGGCGCGTTCCGCGACCGCGGCATCTTCTACGAGGCGGTGGTGAACCGGGTCCTCGACGACCTCGTCGCGGTGACGGCGCCGCGGCGGATGACCGTGTCCGGGTCGTTCAACGTGCGCGGCGGCATCTCGTCGGTCGTGACCGCGTCGTACCCGTCCGGCGGCGTGCGGGGGCGGGCGGAGGGCCCGGCGTGAGCGCGGAGCCCGACGTCGCCCGGCTGTCGGCGGAGAACGCGCGGCTCGCGCGCGAGCTCGCGCGGCAGAAGAGCCTCGTCGAGGCGAGCCAGACGCTGCACGGCACGCTGGAGGAGGAGGAGCTGCTGCGCATCCTCCTCACCACGGCGTCGAAGGCCGTCGACGCCGAGCGCGGGACGGTCTACCTGAAGAGCGACGACGGCAAGGAGATCTGGTCGCGCGTCGTGGCGGCCGGCGGGCAGCCGCTGGTGATCCGCCTGCCGCTGGGCCGCGGCATCGCGGGCGCGGTGGCGCAGACCGGCGAGCTGATCCGCATCGACGACGCGTACCAGGACCCGCGGTTCGACCCGTCCACCGACAAGCGCAGCGGGTTCCGCACGCGGTCGATCCTGTGCGCGCCGATCCGGAACCGGGCGGGCCAGGTGGTCGGCGTGTTCCAGCTGCTCAACCGCCGCGGCGGGCCGTTCGAGGCCCAGGACGTCGAGTTCCTCGAGGCCCTGTCGGTGGACGCCGCGCTGGCCATCGAGAACGCGACGCTGCACCGCCGCTCCCTCGAGAAGGAGCGGCAGGACCGCGAGATCCTCGTGGCCCAGGGCATCCAGCGCGCGCTGCTGCCGGCGTCGGGCGAGCTCGAGGTGGCGCCGTTCACGCTGTACGGCGCCAACGAGCTGTGCGAGGACGCGAGCGGCGACTACTACGACTTCTTCCCGCTCGAGGACGGCCGCATCCTCGTGGCCGTCGGCGACGTCAGCGGCCACGGCCTCGGGTCGGCGCTCGTGATGGCGGAGGCGCGCGCGCTGCTGCGGGCCTTCACGCGCACGCTCACCGACCTCGCGCAGGTGGTCACGTTCCTGAACGAGTTCCTCGCGAAGGACATGACCCAGGGCAAGTTCATGACGATGTTCGTGGGGATCCTCGACCCCGCGACGGGCCGGCTCGAGTGGTGCTCGGCGGGGCACAACCCGCCGTTCCTCCACCGGGCCGCGAGCGGCACGTCGGTCGGGCTCGACTCGACCGGGCCCGTGCTCGGCGTGATCGCCGGGATCCCCTACGGCCGCGGCGACGACGTCGTCCTCGAGCCCGGCGACGCGATGATCGTGTACACGGACGGCGTCACGGAGGCGCCCGCGCCCGGGGCCGGCGAGCTGCTCGGCGAGGAGCGGCTGCAGGCCGTGCTCGCCCGCCACGCCGCCGGGACCCCGCAGGCGATCGTCGAGGCGGTGCGCGCCGCGGTCCACGCGTGGACCGGGGGGGCGAAGAACCGGGACGACGTGACCCTCGTCGCGATCCGGCGGGCGCCGACGGCGTAAGGTCGTTGTTCGTGTGCCGGGCGCCCCGGCGGCGGCCCCGTCCCGCCCGAAGGTCCCGACGGGTACGATCCGGGGTCGCGGGCGCGGCGGCGAAACCTTTCCGCTGCAGCCCGGGTTTGAGACGGCGTCCGTCGTCGTCGGAGGTCCCGCCCATGGCTCGCCGTTCCCCTCCGTCGTGGATCGCGGCGCTCGCGTTCTCGGTGGCCGTCCTCGCCGTCGCGTCGGTCGCCGCGGGGGGCCGGGGCCCCGTCGCGGCCGCCGCCGGCCCGAAGGACGCGAAGGCCGCCGCCGCCAAGGTGGACGAGCTGGTCGTCGGCCGGATCAAGGCGGTGAAGGACCTCGTCGTCGCGCCGCCGGCGGACGACGCCGAGTACCTCCGCCGCGTGACCATGGACCTGCAGGGGACCATCCCGACGTACGAGGAGACGGTCGCGTTCCTCCAGGACACGGCGCCGGACAAGCGCGCCGTGCTCGTGGACCGCCTGCTCGCGTCGCCGCGCCACGCCGACTGGTTCGCGATGTGGTACGGCAACCTGCTCGTCGGCTCGAGCATCCGCAACCGGAACGTCGACCGGCGGGCGTTCAACGACTGGCTGCGGGAGCAGTTCCGCAAGAACCGGCCCTACGACGAGATGGTCTACGACCTCGTCACGGCGTCGGGCAACTCCGAACAGAACGGCGCGCTGGGCCTGATGACGTCGTTCGAGACGTCGGCCGCCGACGCGGCGGGCAAGACGAGCCGCTACTTCCTCGGCGTGCAGATCCAGTGCGCGCAGTGCCACGACCACCCGTACGACAAGCGGATCAAGCAGACCGACTTCCAGAGCTACGCCGCGTTCTTCTTCACGACGACGTACCGGCGCAACATGTCGCCGAACAACCCGGAGGTCTCGTTCGACGTCAACTCGTACGCGCTCGAGCCCGTGAAGGGCCGCGGCGGCAACGAGATGATGGCCATGGGCCGCGGGCGCGGCATCCCGCTGATGCTCGAGCCCGTCCGGCGGCCCGCCGACCTGCGCGGCCGCGCGCAGCCCCCGATGCCCGACGCGAAGTTCCTCCTCGGCAAGACCGTGAAGGACGTCCCGGGCCTCGACCGCCGCACGGTGCTCGCGAAGTGGATGACCTCGAAGAGCAACGAGTGGTTCGCCGAGGCGTTCGCCAACCGCATGTGGGCCTACTTCATGGGCCGCGGCGTCGTCCACCCCGTGGACGACTTCTCGACCTCGAACAAGCCGTCGAACCCCGAGCTCCTGAAGTTCCTCGGCGACGAGCTCGCCCGCGGCGACTTCGACGTCAACCACCTGATCCGCACCATCGTCTCGACCGACGCCTACCAGCGCTCGTCGAAGATGCCGCGCGGGCTCGAGCGCCCGGACCCGAGCCTGTGGGCCGTGGCCGCCGTGAAGCCGCTCTCCGTCGAGCAGTCGTTCGACGCGCTGTTCCGCGCGACCGGCGCCGAGGCCGAGGTGGCCCGCCGCCTGGCGATGGCCGAGCGCGCCGACGGCGCGGCCCGCCGCCAGCTGGTGGACCCGCGGATGGCGATCTACCAGCTCTTCCGCCGCTCGTTCGACGACGACGAGGGCGCGGAGGAGGAGACGTTCACGGGCACGATCCCGCGCGGGCTGCTCATGATGAACGGCGACCAGATCAACGCCATGATGTCGATGCGGTCGCCGGACTCGCCGCTCAAGAAGATCCTCGCGGAGAGCCGCAGCGACCGCGAGCGCGTCCGCCGGCTCTACCTGACGGTGCTGTCGCGCGACCCCTCGGCGGGCGAGCTCAACAACGCCCTCACGCACGTCCACACGAGCCGCACCGAGACGGAGGGGTACGAAGACCTCCTCTGGGCGCTCTGCAACACCACCGAGTTCATGTCGAACCACTGACCGGCCCGCGCGCCCCCGGGCGCGCGCCGTCCCCGACCGAGGAGCACCCATGAGCCGTTCCCCCCGCACCCGTGCCTCCGCCTCGCGCCGCGACGTCCTCGGCTGGGGCCTCGCGCTCGGCGCCGCCGCGCTCGTCGACCCGCGCCTGCCGTTCGCGGTCGCGAAGGACGAGAAGAAGCCCAAGGCCGACGAGGAGGTCCTCCCGGGCAAGGGCCGCGCCAAGCGCCTCGTGCTGCTGTACATGGCGGGCGGCGCCACGCAGTTCGAGACCTGGGCGCCGAAGAAGAAGGGCTCGCCGAACATGGGCGAGGCCGAGCCGATCAACACGTCGGTGGAGGGGATCGAGGTCGGCTCGTACTTCCCCAACGTCGCCAAGACGATGGACGACATCGCCATCGTCCGCTCGGTCACGACCCGCGAGGGCAACCACGACCGCGGCCGGTACCTGATGCACACGGGCTACATCCCGAACCCGACGGTGCAGCACCCGGGCGTCGGCTCGTACGTCGCGTCGGAGATCGGCGACACGAACAGCGTGCTCCCGAACTTCGTGAGCATCGGCGGCAGCCAGGGCGCCGGGTTCCTCGGCGTCGAGTGGGACCCCTTCGTGGTCCAGAACCCGGCCGCCCCGGTCGAGAACCTGCAGCCGCCGCCGAACATCGACAAGCGCCGGCGCGACACGCGCCTCTCGCTCCTCGACCGCCTGAACCGCGAGTTCGAGAGCGACCGCGGCGACGACGCGGTGGCCCCGCACCGCAACATGTTCGACCGCGCGAAGAAGCTGATGGACACGTCGAAGAACCGCGCGTTCGACGTCACCGAGGAGCCGGAGTCGATCCTCAAGCTCTACGGCGAGTCCACGTTCGGCAAGGGCTGCATCGTCGCCCGGCGCCTCCTCGAGCAGGGCGTGAAGGTGGTCGAGGTGGTCCTCGGCGGCTGGGACACGCACAACAACGAGCACGCCGCGGTGAAGGCGCTGTCCGAGGCCCTCGACCCCGGCATGTCGGGCCTGCTGAAGGACCTCCGCGACCGCGGCCTCCTCGACGAGACGCTCGTGATGTGGTTCAGCGAGTTCGGCCGGACCCCGCGCGTCGGCGAGGGCGGCAACGGCCCCGGCGGCCGCGGCCACTACCCGCAGGCGTTCTCCGTGGCCTTCGCGGGCGGCGGCGTGCGCGGCGGCCGCGTGATCGGCGCCACCGACCCCGACGGCGTCGCCTGCACGGAGCGCCCGGTCGCGGTGCAGGAGCTCCACGCGTCGATCTGCCACGCGACGGGCATCGACCAGGACCGCATCCGCTTCGCCGGCCGCCGGCCGGTGCGCATCGTCGACCAGTTCGAGGGCACGCGGTTCTCGCCGGTGCGCGAGCTGTTCGTCTGATCGACGGCGCGGGCGGGCATGGCGCCTCGCGCCGTGCCCCCGCCGTCCCGCGCGGGCCGCCCGGCGGCGGGCGCGGGGCCGGCGCGCCGCGGGTCACCGGTCGAGCGGCAGGTTCGTGACGACGCTGTAGAGGTCGTCCTTCGCCACGACGTGGACCTCGCCCGGCCCGAGCCGCGGCCAGGGGTCGCGACGGGCGTCCTTCACCTTCGTGCGCAGGAAGAGCCAGCGCCGGGTCGGGGCGCGGAACCACGCCTCGAGGTCGCCGTCGAGGTCGAGGAAGTTGCGCGGCGCGTACGCGCCCGGCGGCTTCACGCCGAGCCGCTCGCCGTACCCGAACCACCGGGCCTCGCGTGCCGCGTAGAAAGGGAGCAGCGCCCAGTCCCCGTCCTTGTGGACGGCGACGCCGATCTCGTCGTCGGGCCCGAGGCGGGGCAGCACCGGGTCGATCACGTGGCGCGACGCGCTCACGACCTGCGGGGCCTGCGGGTAGGCGCCCGCGAGCAGCAGCACGAACGACGCCGCGACGAGCGGGCCCGCCGTGGTCGTCCACGCGTCGCCGCGGCCGCGCGCGCGGCGGAGCAGCGCGACGCAGCCGACGCCCGCGAGGGCCAGGAGGGCCGCGTCGTGCCACGCGATGCCGCCGCGGAGGTTGGCGACGTAGCCCTTCACGCCGAGCGTCGCGGCCGCGCCCTCGGGCACGAAGAGCGCCAGCAGGCCGGCCGCCGCCGCGATCACGAAGACGGCGAACGCGATCGTGGCCCGGCGGCCGTGGGTGCGCCACGCGAGGCCCGGCCCGTCGTCGGGCGCCGCGCGGCCCACGGGGGCGCCGGCGGCGGCCATGATGGCGACGAACGGCAGCGCGGGCATGACGTAGGTGAAGAGGCGCGAGGGCGCGACGGTGAAGAACACCGGCGTCGCCAGCGCGAGGGCCGCCAGCGGGATCAGCTGGCGGCGGCGGTGGAGGGCGGGCACCGCGCCGAAGAGCGTGCCGCCCCACGGCGCCGTGCCGAGGACGATGGGCAGCCACACGACGTACACCGGGTTGTCGTGGTGGGCGCCGGCCATCACGCCGCCCGCGGCGCGCCGCTCGAGGTAGACGTCGAGCAGCCCGGGCAGGCGCTGCTCGGCGAGCAGGTACCACGGGAGCGCGATGCCGGCGAACAGCAGGAGGCCGAGGGGGTGCACCAGCGGCCGCAGCGGCCGGAACGAGCGACGCGCGAGGGCGACGCCCGCCGCCCCGACGAGCGGGGTCAGGAGGACCGCGGGCCCCTTCACGAGGAAGCCCACGCCCAGGGCGGCGTGCCACGCGAGGGTCGACGCGAGGCCCGGCCGCCCGCCCGTGCGGTCGGCGTCGAGGAGCGCGGCCCCCGCCACCGCGGTGCAGAGGACGAGCCAGATGTCGGTGGAGACGGTCTGCGCGAGCAGGAGGAACGCGGGCATCGTCCCGAGGGCGACGGCGGCGCCGCGGCCCACGGCGCGGGGGTCGGCGCCCGGCGGCGCGAGGCGACGGGCGGCCCGCGCCACGACGACGAGGGTGAGGGCGGCGGCGAGGAGGCTCGGGAGCCGCGCGGCGATCTCGTTCGCGCCGAAGACGACGAACGACGCCATGAGGGCCCAGTAGGTGAACGGGGGCTTCTCGAGGTGCGGCGCGCCGTTGAGCACGGGGACGACGGCGTCGCCGCGGGCGAGCATCTCGCGGGCGATCTCGGCGTAGCGCGTCTCGGTGCTGCCGACGAGGCCCGTCCGCGTCCCGGTGACGACGAGGAGCACGCCGAGGAGCGGGAGGAGGCCGAACACGAGGGCCCGCGCCGCGGGGAGCGGCGCGTGCGACGGGCCCGGGAGCGGCGGCAGGTCGGTCACGGACAGAACGTACGGGGCCGGTCGGGCCGCCGCACGTTCGGATCCGGGCCGGGGCCGGGCCGGCGGCGTAGGATCCCCGTCCATGCCGCCGGCGCCGCCCGTCCCGTCGCCCGCGCCGCGATCGCGGGTCGCGTTGTGGGTCGCGGTGGCCCTCCCGCTGCTCGCCGCCTTCGCCCCGCGCGACCTCTGGGCGCCCGACGAGCCCCGCTACGGCCTCGTGGCCCGCACGATCCTCGAGACCGGCGACGCCCTCGTCCCGCGGATCGACGGCCAGCCCTACGCGGAGAAGCCGCCGCTCGTGTTCGCGAGCATGGCGGCGCTCGGGGCGGTCGCGGGCGGGGTCACGCCGG
>JAEUHO010000169.1 GCA_016795345.1 Planctomycetia bacterium
GGATCACGGCGGGTTCGGTCCTCGCGCTCGCCCTCGTCGTGGCGCTCATCGCGGGCCGTGCTCCCGCGCCGGTTCCGCCCCCCGATTCCGACGACGCTCGCGGCGAGGACGCGCGGCCCGCCACGATCGCGCCCACCGCGCAGGGACGCGACGACGACCCCCTGCGTGGCCTGGCCCCGGCCGCCGGGACGGTCGCGGCCCGGGCCGAGGCGCCCCGCCCCCGGATCGAGGAAGGGCCCGGAGTCGAGGTGCGCGTGACCAGCTACGAGCGCGTCGCTGTCGCGGGCGTGACCGTCGTCCTGGTCGCGGACGAAGGAAGGCCGCGTGTCCTCGCGGTCACCGACGCGGAGGGGCGCGCACGTCTCGCCGTGCCCCGCGGCACAAGCGGGACGGTCTGCGTCCGCCGCGGGGGGCGCGACGAGGCGCCGCAGCCCCTGGCCGCCGACGTCGACACCGGGACGGTCGTCTCGTTGTACGTACCGAGTACGTTGCCGATCTCGCTCGTCGTGACACGGCGCGGCGTCCCGTCGCTGCCCGCGTCCTTCGAGTTGTCGGTCTCCGGTCGCCCGGTCGTCGTCCGCGCGAAGTCCGCGGAGGACGGCTGGGTCTCCGGGACGTTCCAACCGTCGTCCGAGGCGGCGCCGGCGACGCTGACGATCTCGACGCCGGAAGCCCCGCCGCTCACGGTCCCGGTCGTGTACGGCCCATCGGATGCCGGAATCCACATGTACCTCGAGCTCGAGCCCGCGGGACCGGCGCTGGTCGTCGAGGCTCGGGTGCCGAGCGCAGTTGCCGAGGCGATCGCGCCGTACATCGTCTCGCGACTCGACCCGGACACAGGGGCCTGGAAGCACGCCCGATTTGCGAAGGAAGCGCCGGTCCTCGGCGACGACGGCGTCTGGCGGACTCGCGTCGAAGGCCTCGCCGCGGGCGACTACCGCGTCCGCGAAGGTCTCGCCGCGTCGCTCTCGGATCCGGTGACCCTCGAGCCCCGCGGCACGGATGCGGTGGTGCGGTTCGCGTTCCCGAACGCCGGACGCGTGCGGGGTCGCATCGAGGTCGGCGCGGGCCTCGACCCGACCTTGGCGGAGTACGTGCTGTGGAACGGGCCGACGACGGAAGGCACGCCTCGGCTTCACGGAGGCGCGATCGAGGGCCGCTTCGACGTCCCGATTCCCGGCGACAGGCCCGTGACGCTCCGCGCGATCCACCCCCTCGGAGCGAACGACGCGCCAGGCGTCGCCGTCACCATCACCGAACCGCGCGACGACGTCGTCCTCCGCGTCGAGGCCGGCATGACCACTCGCGTCGAGTTCAGCCTCGCGGACGACGATCCCTCGCCCCCGCAGGTCGTCTGGGTCCACGCCTGGGACGCCGCCGCAGGAAGGGTCGCGTGGCAGAGCACCGCGCGGCCGGACGGCGCGGCGTTCCGATTCACCGGCGCAGCGTCCGGTACATACGACCTCGTCCTCGACGACGGGCATCACGCGCCGGTCGTGTTGCCCGACGTCCACGTCGGGCCGGAACCGCACCACTTGGGACGCCACCGCCTGACCTACGGCGAGGCGATCGAGATCCGGGTGATCGTCCCGGACGGCTTGAAGCGTCCGCTGTGGATCGAATCGACCGCTAGTCGGATCGGCGAGTCGCGCGGCTGCGGGCTCTCGCGGGGGGGCGACGGCCAGCGGATCCGCGGCCTCCTTCCGGGACGGTACAAGGTCAGCTTCTACGGCGGCCGGGGCCCGCTCCCTCCGGCGAACGGCGCGGTCCAGACCGTCGAGGTCGTCGAGGGGCAACCGGCGGTCGCGACGATCGAGTTCCTGCGCTCCGGCTCGCCCAAGTAGCGAGACCGGCCCGGGCGGATCGATCCCCGGCCGCGGGACCGCGAGGCCCGGTGGCCGTCAGCGGGGGACGGCGCGGACCTGGATCTGGGTCTGGCCGACGCCGTTCTGCTGCGCCGACGTCGCCCCGACGAGGAGGCCCGTCGCGACGTCGTAATGCCCCTGGTAGCGGTCGTACGGCCCCTCCTCGACCACCGTCGCGACGCCGCCCTGCACGCCGACGAACGTCGTGCGGAAGCGCGTCACGGGGTCGTCGTCGACGACGGTGCCGGGACGCAGCTTCGCGAACGTCGCGGGCCCGATCCACGCGGGCATCGTCGTCGCCGCGCCGGCCACGCGGTCGACGGCGTTCTCCTGCGGCCGCCCGCCCGCGATCGGGGTCAGCGCCGAGTGGAAGCGGAACGGCGCCCACGTCGCCGCGGGCGCGCCGAACACGAGGGCCGTCGAGAGCGCCTGCGGGAACACCGGCGCACCCGGGACCACGAGGGAGTACGTCCCGCGGAAGTCGAGCCGCAGCCCCCGCCGCACGGCCGCCGGCGTCGGGTCGGCGCCCCACGGCAGCTTCAGCGCGCGGAGGTCCGTGAGCACCGTGCTCGTGATCGTCGTCGAGCCCGCCGAGAACGACGACGTGCCGTTCGGGTTCGGCGTGAACCCGCCGCGCCCCGTGGACGACGTGCTCGCGACGAGCAAGAGCCCCGTCGCGAGGTCGTACGTCGTCCGCTGGTACGACGCGCCGGACCGCGTCTCGAACACGATCGCGTCGAAGGTCCTCCCGCGCAGCGGGTACTTCAGGCGCCGGATCGTGAGCCCGCCCTCGCGCACCTCCTGCTTCGCGGCGAGGTCCGTCGGCGAGATCCAGTAGTCGGCGAGCGAGCGCGCGGTGCCCACGAGCCCCTCGGTCCCGTTCGACATCATCCGCCCGCCCTGCGGGTCCATGAGGAGGTACGTGCGGAACTCCACCGCGACCGTGGCCGCGTCGGCCGCGATCACCGTCATCTGCCGGTACCCCGCGCCCGCCGTCGAGGGGTTGTCCACCTCGCGGTACTTCTTCCCGTTCTTGTCCACCCAGTTGCCCTGGTCGTCCTGCTCGAGCAGCGTCCCCACCGACGGGATCGTGGCCGACCCCTGGTACCACGACGCGCGCGCGCCGGGCACGAGCCACGCGGGCAACGCCGGCGCCGCGTCCGCCGCGGGAGGTGAAGCAGGCCCACCCGCGCACACGACGGCCGCGAGGACACCACCGAGGACCCAACGAGCCGCTCCGCCCATGTCCGCCTCCGGGGTCGGCGCCGGGAACCCGTCCCGCGCCGGGTCGAGCAGCCTACCCGGAGCGGTCGGCGGTTTCGCGACCCTCGCCCCCGGGGACGCAAGGCCCGGCCCGCGTCACCCCGGGGTCGCAGGGGACGGGGCGCGGGGCCGGGCCCGCATCACGTCGGGCAGGCCGGCCCGCAGGCGCGCGCTGTTGCCGATGACGAACAGGCTCGACAGCACCATCGCGATCGCCGCGTAGACCGGCGGGACGTGCGCCACCACGGCCCATGCGAGCCCGGCCACGTTGTAGGCGAACGCCCAGAACAGGTTCCACCAGGCCGCCCGCCGCGTCGCGCGCGCGGCGCGGAACAGGCCCGGGAGCCGCGAGAGGTCGTCGCCGAGCAGGCTGACGTCGGCGGTCTCGCGCGCGAGGTGCGTCCCGGAGCCGACCGCGAGCCCGAGGTCGGCCGAGGCGAGCGCGGGCGCGTCGTTGAGCCCGTCGCCGACGAAGGCGACCGGCCCCCCCGCCTCGGACCGCAGGGCCCGCACGGCCTCGACCTTGTCCGCGGGCAGCAGGCCGCCGCGGGCGGCGGACGCGGGCAGGCCCAGCGACGCCGCGACCTCCTGGACGACGTCGGGCGCGTCGCCGGACAACACGGCGACCTCGATCCCGTCCGCGCGCAGCGCGTCGACCGCCGCGCGCGCCGACGGACGCACGCGGTCCGTGAGCGCGATGCGCCCGACCGCGACGCCGTCCACCTCGACCCACACCTCGGACGCGCGCGTCCCCGCGAGGGCCGGCGCGTCCGTCCCCCCACCGGGCCTCGCGTCCCGTCCCCCCTGGATCCACCCCGGCCGTCCGACGCGGACCGCGCGGGTCCCGCGCGCGTCGGTCACCCGACCCTCGACGCCGAGGCCGGGCACGACGCGCACGTCGGACGCCGCGGGCGTCGCGAGGCCGCGCGCCGCCGCCGCGGCGACGATGCCGCGGGCGAGCGCGTGTTCGCTGCCGTGCTCGACGGCGGCGGCGTCGGCGAGGAGCGCGTCGGCGTCGGCGCCGCCGAGCGGGAGCACCGCCTTCACCTCGGGGCGGCCCTCGGTGAGCGTGCCGGTCTTGTCGAACGCGACGACGCGCACGCGGGGCAGGCCCGCGAGCGCGAGGCCCGTGCGCACGAGGATGCCGCGCTCGGCGAGGCGGCCGAGGGCGGCGGTGACGGCGAGCGGCATGGCGATGCCGAGGGCGCACGGGCACGCGATGACGAGCACCGCGAGGGCGTGCATGGCCGAGGCGACCACGCCGTCGCCGCGGGCGAGGTCGAGGGCGAGCACGCCGAGCGCGAGCACGACGACGCCGGGGACGAAGACCGCCGAAACGCGGTCGGCGAGGCGCTCGAGCGGCGAG
>JAEUHO010000170.1 GCA_016795345.1 Planctomycetia bacterium
GCAGTGGTTCACCACCTGACCCGAGACCGTGGTGGGCAGGGCGTTGGAGGTGATGACCACGGGGTTCGCCGGTGTGCGGAACCCGTGACCGTGACCACCGCAACCCGCGAGAGAACCGGCCATCGCAACGAAGGCGATGGAGCAAACGAGGCCCAAACGACGCATGCGGACCCTCCGCGACCTGGGGACGGCGGAATCTTACGGACGCGACCGACGTTAGTTCAAGGGGTTTTCGTCTGCCCGGAGCAGACCCCGGGGCCCGGGAAGCAAAGCCGGGACCGATGGCGGGCGAAACGTCGCTTCGGCCGCAACCCGTTACAATCGCAGGGGCTACGCCGTCCGCCGGGGGGATGCCGGCCCGGCACTTTCACCGCACGAACGTGCGATCCCGCACACCCGTAGCCCTCGCGGGCCGAAGTGCCCGCGAGACGAGGGTGATGGCCCCTCCGCGCGGCGCCCGGGTCCGCGGAGCACAGCGGGACCGGTCCCGCCGCGGGGTGGACCGGAGACTTCGCGCTATCGCCCGGTGGCGACACTCCACGGCGAGCCGCCCCCTCCGCTCCCGACGCTGTCGAGGCCCGGTGCAGCCGCCGTGGCGGCCCCACCCCCCCGGGCATCTCCCATCAGCAGGTCCCGCACCGCGCCGACGACGAGGAACAGGGTCGGCACCGACCAGACCAGCATCACCTCCCCCGTGCGGAGCAGCACGTGCCCGAGATCGGTCGGGGCCCCGCCGCCGCCGAGGCCGGCGACCTGCGTCGCGATCGGCCCGACCACGCCGAGGCCGACGAAGACCCCGGCGGCGGCCTGCCCGACCCGGGGCCAGCGACCCGCGGCGGCGACCAGCGCGAGCAGCGCCCCCAGGGCCAGCCCCACCGCCGCGAGCCGACCGGGGGCCCCCAGCACCTCGAAGAAGCTGGCGCTCGACTCGACCTGCAGGACTTCGACGAGCGGCAGGATCGTGTCGTCGATCAGCGCGGTGCGGAACGGCACCAGGGTCACCCCGTCCGGCCGGACCTGGGTGGTGAGCGGCTGCGGGTAACAGAGCAGCAGGAGGGTCAGCAGTGCGGCGCCCGCCGCGACCACCCGGGCCGCGGGCCGCGGGACGCGGGTGGCCGCCGCGACGGCCGCGCCCACCGCCACCCACGCGACGTAGGTCTCGACGCCGAACCAGCGCGAAGTGGACGGCGTGAGCGCGCCCAGCGCGACGACCGCGACCGCCGCGGCGATCGCGCCCGCCGCCCGGGCCGACGGGACCAGCAGCGCGACCAGGGCGGCGAGCACGATCGACGCGCGGAACACGAACCGGACGAAGGTGACGTTCCACCGCCCGCTCCGCAGGACCTCGAGGAACGTCGTGGTGGCCTCGATCCCGTACGTCGGGTCGATGGACACCCACAACACGAACGCCCCGGTGACGGCCGCGAGGACGTAGGGCCACCGGGATGCGCGCGGGAGCGCGGGCGCCGCCGACGCGCCCCCCTCGCGCCCGAGCAGCGCCAGCACGGCGCCCGACAGCAGGAGGTAGACGGCGAGGCCCGCCTTCATCAGCACCTCGCCCACGGACTGGGCGTACCGCGTCTCGCGCAGCCCGGCGCCGGTGTCGCGGGTCAGCCACAACACCCCGCGGGCGGGGACGAGCCACGTGGCGACCATGGCGAGCACCGCCAGCGCCGCGAGGAAGCGCAGCGGGCGCGCGCGCACCCCCGACGGCACCGCGGCGACGACCAGGGCGAGCACCACCGCCAGCACCTGCAGGACGAACGGCATCGCGACCAGCCAGGTCTGCTGGACCATCCGGTCCGTGTAGTCCGGCGCCAGCTCGGCGGACCGGAACGTCGCCTCGAAGATCGGCGGCAGGTCCTCGGCATAGTGCACGAGGCTCGAGCGCTCGCCGTCCTGGGGGAACCACGCGGCGTAGACCGTCGCGATCGCCGCCGCGGCGACCACGATCAGCCCCCGGGCGACGCCCCGCCCCCGTACGCGGGACGTGGACAGGTGCAGCAGCGCGCCGCCCATGGTGCCGGCGGCCAGGGTCCAGATCAGGTTCACCCGCTCCATGCGGACCAGCGACAACGCGCCGCGTTCCGCGAAGCCGCGGGCGGCGAGCAGCACGATCATCGTCAGGGCGGCCGCCGCGGTGCCGCGGCCCCGGGTCCGCGCCGCGACGATCGCCAGGACCGCACACGCGCCCCACAGCAGCAGGTCCACCCGGTCCACCCACCGCCGCGACTCGGCCCAGTACGTCCACGGCCAGTCGTTGGCGTCCACGCCGAACCACGGGTTGGCGTAGGCCACCGGCCCGAGGAGCGCCAGCGCCGCGGCGACGGTCAGCACGAGCCGGCCGGGCACCCCGTCGCCCGACGACCGCGGGGGCCAGAGGCACACCACGACCCCGACCACCGCCGCGAGTGCCGCGGCCCGCAGCCACGGCTCGTCGAGCGGGGTGCCGAGCGCGACCACCAACAACGCGAGCGCGACGAACGGCCGCAGCACCGCCCACGGCCCGCTGGCCGCCGACGCGCCGACGGGGAAGGGCGGGGCAGCGCTCGGCGACTCGTTCACGGGCGGGCTCCGGGTCGGACCCCCCCATTGAAGCCGCCGCCCGGTCCCCCGTCGCGTCCCGTCGGCCCGGCCTCGGCCGCCCCGCGCCCACTCCGGCCGCGCCGGTCCGGAGGGCCGCAACCGAAACGGCCCCCGGGCCTCGCGTACCCGTCGCTTCGACCGCGGGCCGAGCCCTCGGCGCCCGGGCGGCGAGCACCGCACGACGGTCCCCGGGCGTGGACCCCGGGCCCCGGTCACCCGGCGAGGGGACCGCGAGGCCCGGCCCGCGGCGCGGGCGTCAGCCGCGGGCCGCGAACAACGCCGACGCGGCGGCGCGGGCCGCGTCGAACGCCCCGCCCCAGTACACGCCGAGGCCGATGAGCGCGAAGATGCCGACGAAGACCGCGACCTTGGTGCCCAGCGGCAGCACGATCGGCCCCTGCGGGCCGTCGGCCGCGGGCTCCTTCGCGTACATGTCGCGGATCAGCAGCAGGTAGTAGTAGAGGGAGAGGACGACGCCGAGCGAGCCGACGACGCCGAGGGCGTACAGCCCGGGCCGGGCCTCGGCCGCGCCGACCAGCGAGAAGAAGACGAGGAACTTGCCGATCAGGCCGGCCATGGGCGGCACGCCCGCGAGCGAGAGCAGCGCGAGCAGCATGGCGAAGGCGAGGAGCGGCGAGCGGCGGTGCAGCCCCGCGTAGACGCCGGCCGAGTCGTGCCCGCGGCCCTGGGCCGAGAGGGCGACGACCACGGCGAAGGCGGTCAGCGTCGTCAGGTAGTACGCGACGAGGTAGACGAGCACGGCGGCGGCGCCGTCGACGCGCAGGGCCGTCGTCTTCGCGGCGATCACGACGGTGACGCCGAGGAGCATGTACCCCGCGTGGCCGATGGACGAGTAGGCCAGCAGGCGCTTCACGTCGCGCTGCGGCATGGCGCCGAGGTTGCCGTAGAGGAGCGTCAGGGAGGCGACGACGCCGAAGAAGGCGATCCACGCGTCGCCGCCGGGCGTGCCCGCCGCCGGGACGACGAGGATGGAGACGATCCGGAGGAGCAGGACGAAGCCCGCCGACTTCGAGAGGCTCGAGAGGAACGCGGTCACGGGCGACGGGGCGCCCTGGTAGACGTCCGGGGCCCAGACCTGGAACGGGACGGCCGCAGCCTTGAAGAAGAGCCCGCAGAAGACGAGGCCCGCGCCGAGGGCGAGCAGCGGGCCGAACCCCTTGCCGGCGACGTGCGTCGAGATCGTGGCGAACGTGACGCTGCCTGTGGCCCCGAACACGAGGGCGCAGCCGAAGAGCAGGAAGGCCGACGAGACGGCGCCGACCACGAGGTACTTGAGGCCCGCCTCGGCGGAGCGCGGGTCGGTGCGCTTGAACGCGGCGAGGACGTACGAGGTGATCGTCACGAGCTCGAGGGACACGAAGAGGCCCATGAGGTCCGTGACGGACGACACGAGCATGACGCCGAGCAGCGCGAACAGCAGCAGCCCGTAGAACTCGCCGTGCCCGCGGTCGAGCCGGCGGGTGTACGACGACGAGATCACGACGAGGAGCAGGCCGCCGGCGCAGGCCATGGCGCGGACGAAGCGGCTGAAGCCGTCGGAGAGGTGCGAGCCCGCGAGCGAGACGCCGTCGGGACGGAGGACGAGCACGGCCGCGAGGGCGGCGGCGAGCGCGAGGCCCGCGACCCACGGCACGAGCCCCGCGCGGCGCGCGGGGGGCGCGACGAGCGACACCGTGACGGCGAGGAGGCCGCCGACGAGGACGAGGACTTCGGGGAGGATCAGGTGGAGGTTCACGGTCTACCTCTGGCCCGTCTCGGCG
The DNA here is from genome assembly GCA_016795345.1 of Planctomycetia bacterium. Classification (GTDB taxonomy): domain Bacteria; phylum Planctomycetota; class PLA2; order PLA2; family JAEUHO01; genus JAEUHO01. The sequence continues at coordinate 4,368 of JAEUHO010000170.1, forward strand.
GCGGTCTTCTGGGCCGCCTTGTCGAGGGACGCGACGATGGGCGTGACGCCCTGCCGGATCAGGGAGAGCAACGGGGCCGGCCAGAACCCGAACAGGAGGAGCGTCGAGACGAGCAGGACGAAGGGCAGCTTCTGGAACGGCGTCCGCGCGTCCTCGAGGCCCTCCCAGCGGGCGGGCATCCTGCCGAGGAAGGCCGACTTGACCGTGCGGAGCAGGTACACGCCGGTGACGACGATGCCCCAGGTCGCGAGGATCGCGGGCACGTACATCCCTGCGTGCCACGCGCCGATGATCACGAGCAGCTCGCTCACGAAGTTCGCGAAGCCCGGCAGGCCGGCCGACGCCATGGACATGATCACGAAGCAGGTGCCGACGAAGGGCATCTTCTTCATGAGGCCGCCCAGGTCGTCGAGCATGCGGGTGTGGGTCTGCTCGTAGAAGAAGCCGATCAGGGAGAACGCGAGGGCCGTCATCACGCCGTGGGCGAACATGAGGTACACGGCGCCCTGGACGCCGATCAGGTTGGCCGTCGCGATGCCGAGGAGCACGTAGCCCATGTGGCTCGACGACGAGTAGCCCACGACGAACTTCATGTCCTTCTGCGCCATCGCCACGAGGCCGCCGTAGACGATGTTGAAGCAGCAGAGGACGCCGACCCACGGCAGGTAGACCTGCGCCGCCTCGGGCATGTAGGTGACCGCGACGCGCAGGATGCCGTAGGCGCCGATCTTCATGAGCACGCCGGCGTGCAGCATCGAGACCGCGGCCGGCGCGGCCGCGTGGCCGCCCGGGCTCCACGAGTGCAGCGGCCACATCGGGACGAGGGCCGCGAAGCCGAGGAACACCGGCGGGAACCACGCCAGCTGGAAGGCGCGCGAGAACGTGCCGGTGGCGGCGAGCTGCTCGAGGCGCACCATGTCGAACGAGCCGGCCTTCGTGTACATCGCGAGCAGGCCGAGGAGCGCGAACACGGCGCCCGTCGTCAGCATGAGCACGAGCTTCATCGACGCGTAGTCGCGGCTCATGGTCTTCGTCGTGCTGCCCCAGCACCCGATGAGCAGGAACATCGGGATCACGGCCAGCTCGTAGAAGAAGTAGTAGAAGAACAGGTCGAGGCTGACGAAGACGCCGAAGACGCCCGTCACCAGCGCGAGGAGGTTGAGGAAGAACTCCTTGGCCCGCTCCTTCACCGAGAACGAGACGCACACGCCCGTGAAGATGGTCAGGGCGGTCAGCAGCACCATCGCGACGCCCATGCCGTCGACGCCGAGCTTGAACTGCAGCCCGAGCGCGGGGACCCACGGGACGGTCATCACGTGCTTGTAGACGTGGCCCGTCGCGCGCACGGTCTCGGAGGGCGCGTCGGTCGTGCCGAACGTGACCGCGAGGACGATCGACGCGACGAGGACGCCGAGGGTCGCGAGGAACGCGATGCCCTTGACGACCTGCGGCCGCGAGGCCGGGACGGCGAAGATCGCGAGGGTCGCGAACGCCGGGAGCAGGAGGATGACGAGCGGGAGGTTCACGGGGGCCTACCGGAGGAGGACCGCCACGGCGACCGCGACGGCGCCGAGGAGGGTCCAGGTGACGTAGGAGGAGAGGCGGCCGCTCTGGACGCGGCGGAGCCGGTCGCCGAGCAGCCTCGCGCCCTGGGAGGTGCCGTTCACGGCGCCCCCGATGATGACGTTGCGCTCGAAGAGCCAGCAGACCCACGCGATGCCCTGCTGCACCTTCGCCACGAGGAAGCCGTAGAAGGCGTCCACGTAGTAGAGGTTGCGCCAGATCCGGTGCAGCGAGCCCAGGCGCTCCGGCAGCGGGTCGTGGGCGCGCGCCGCCGGGGTGCCGTACACGCGCCACGCGAGCGCGAGGCCCGCGACGGCGACCACCGTCGAGATCAGCGCCACGTTCAGGTGGAACTCGCCCTCCGCCGTGGCCCACGCGTGGAGGAAGTGCTCGAACCGGTTCGAGAGGCCGAACGCGTGGCCCACGTTGCCCGGCACGCCGACGAAGCCGATCACCACCGCGAAGATCGCGAGGAACCAGAGCGGCACCGTCATCACCGACGGGCTCTCGTGGGGCTCGTGCGCCGCGCCGTGGTCCCCGTGGCCCCCGTGCCCCCCATGGCCGTCGTCCGCGTGCTTCGGCCCGCGGTAGTCGCCGAGGAAGGTCACGAACAGCGCGCGGCCCATGTAGAACGACGTGAGGCCCGCGACGAGGGTGCCGACGCCGTAGAGCACCATGTGGCCCGGCAGGTGGTGGGCGTGGGCCACGGCCGAGAGGATCTCGTCCTTCGACCAGAAGCCCGCGAACGGGAAGATGCCGCACAGGGCGAGCGTGCCGAGGAGGAACGTCCGCCACGTGGACGGCATGTACTTGCGCAGCCCGCCCATGTCGAAGATGTCCTGGCTGTGGACCGCGTGGATCACGCTGCCGGCGCCGAGGAACAGGAGGGCCTTGAAGAAGGCGTGCGTCGTCAGGTGGAACATCGCGCCGGTGTAGGCGCCCGCGCCGAGGGCCAGCGTCATGTAGCCGAGCTGCGACAGCGTCGAGTAGGCGAGGATCTTCTTGATGTCGCGCTGCGTGATCGCGATGGTCGCGGCCATCAGCGCCGTGATGCCGCCGAGCCAGGCCACCAGCGTCGGGGCCCACGTGGTGCCCTCGAACAGGAAGAAGCACCGCGCGATCATGTAGATGCCCGCCGCCACCATGGTGGCCGCGTGCATGAGCGCGGAGACCGGCGTCGGGCCCTCCATGGCGTCCGGCAGCCAGACGTGGAGGGGGAACTGGGCGCTCTTGCCCATGGCGCCGCAGAACACCAGCGCGGCGCCGAGCGAGAACGTGCCGCCGAGGAGGGCGGCGTCGTAGCCGTCGCCCGTGCGGAGCTTCGCGGCGATCTCCGCGAAGTCGAACGAGCCGGCGAGCTTCCACACGACGAGGATGCCGAGGAGGAACCCGAAGTCCCCCACGCGGTTCGTCATGAAGGCCTTCTTGGCGGCCTCGCCCGCGGAGTCCTTCGTCCAGTAGTAGCCGATCAGCAGGTAGGACGAGACGCCCACCAGCTCCCAGTAGACGAACGTCTGGACGAAGTTCGGCGAGACGACGATGCCGAGCATCGAGAAGACGAACAGCGACAGCTTGCCGTAGAAGCGGCCCATGGACGGGTCGCCGTGCATGTAGCCGAGGCTGTAGACGTGGATGGCGAGGCCCACCACGGTCACCACGAGCATCATCACGATGGACAGCGGGTCCATCCGCGTGCCGAACCCGATCTCGAGGCCCTTGCCGTCGCCGAACGGGATGCTGACCCACGTCACGACCTTCTCGAGCGTCTCGGCGTGGCCGGCGAGCGACGGGAGGAAGTACTTCGTGATCGCGAGGAACGCGCCGAGCCCGATGGCCGCGATCGAGAGCGACGCGGCGGCGAGCGGCCGCTTCCGGATGGGCGGCACGCACGCGACGATGATCGCCGCGGCGAGCGGGGCGAACAGGATGACCCACGCGGTCCAGCCGTCCTGCACGGCCGCCGTGGCGGCGCCGAGGACGTTCGCGGCGGGGAGGGAGGCGAAGCTCATCGGTGGGCCTCCGCCGGGGCGGCGTGGCCCCCATGGCTGTCGTGGGCCCCGTGGGTGTCGTGGGCCCCGTGGGTGTCGTGGGCCCCGTGCCCGTGGTCCCCTTGCCCGTGATCGGCGTGCCCGTGATCGGCGTGCCCGTGGCCCGTGTCGGGGCCCTCCGGCGAGATCGGCGGGACCTCGCCGAGGTTGCGCTCCTTGAGCGCGCCCGCGGCGTCGGCGTCCACGCCGTGGCGGAGGCGGTAGACCGCGATCACGATCGCGAGGCCGACCGCGACCTCCGCGGCGGCGATCGTCATGGCGAAGAAGACGAACGTCTGGCCGGCGATCTCGCCGTGGATCCGCGAGAACGCGACGAACGCGACGTTCGCCGCGTTCAGCAGGATCTCGACCGACAGCAGGATGATGAGCACGTTGCGCCGGCACGTGACGCCCACCAGGCCCACGGCGAACAACGCCGCGGCGAGGTAGAGCAGCCGGTGCGGCGGGACCGCGGCGAGCACGGGCAGCAGCCCCGTGCCGGCGGTGGCGACCAGGTCGCTCACGACAGCCTCCGCTTCGTCAGGACGACGGCGCCGAAGATCGCGCCGGTGAGCAGCACGCTCGCCACCTCGAAGGGCAGCAGGTTGTGCTCGAAGATCGAACGCCCGATCCCGCGCGCCGAGCCCTCGGGCCCGCCGCCGGGGGCGGCCTCGAAGCCGCCGCGGATCACCGTGAGGTCGAGCTGCGTGCCCTCGGGCGCGCCGGGCAGCGCGAGCGTCCCGGTCCGCGTGCGGTCGTCCACGGCGAACGCCGGGACGGGGACCGCCGACGCGTCGAGGTGGAGCGCGACCGCGCCGTCGCTGCCGACGGTCACGCGGAGCCGCTTCGTCTCCTTCGGCTTCGCGGGGTCGAGCACGACGGTCGCGACCCAGGCGCGGTCGCCGGGCTCGGCGGCGTCGCCCTCCTCGGGCCGGTTCGCGGCCGGCGCCGCGCCGTCCGCCTCGAAGACCAGCGTCTCGGGCGCCGGGGTCGTGACGGCCGGGGCGGCCCCGCCCGCGGGGTCGGCCACCGGCGCCGCCACGGGCGGGCGACGCAGGACGGCGCCGACGCGGTCCGCCCCGCGGAGGCTCTCGCGGCCGTCGTTCAGCGCCCAGAGGACGGCGGCGAGGAAGACGCCCGCGAGGACGACGCCGGCGAACTTGAGCTTCGGGCCCGAGTGCGCGGCCAGCTCCACCGACCGCAGGTCGAGGAGCATGATCACGAACAGGAAGAGCACCATGATCGCGCCGGCGTAGACGAGGATCTGCGTCGTCGCGACGAAGTAGGCCTCCTGCAGGACGAAGACGCCCGCGAGGCCGAAGAACATCGCCACGAGCCAGCAGGCCGAGGCGACGGCGTTCTTGCGCGTCACGGCCAGGAGGGCCGCGACGACCGCCAGGGCCGAGAAGGCGGTGAAGAGGACCTGGTCCATCGCGGTTCTGCTCGCTCCTGCCGGCGACCGGGCCTCGCGTCCGGCGGGATCGCCGGCGGCGGGGCCCGGGGGGCCGGTGCCTTCGAACGGTTTGCCTTCGACTGTCCTTGCGACCGTGCTCCGAACCTGCCTCGCCCGCCGCCCGCGAGGGCGGAGGGCCCCACCGAACGCCCGCGGGACCTGCCCGTCCCGCCCCGGCCCCGAGGTCCGCCCGCCGTCCGGCCGGTGGCCGGCGGGTGGGTTCTCTTACGTCCGTCCTACTTGTGCGACCACTTCTTGATCGGGTCCGGGCGCACGCCGCCCAGCGCGTAGAGCGTCTCCTTGTCGTGGACGAGCTCGGCCCGGGTCTCGCCCCAGAGCTCGAACTCCTTCGACATGAAGATCGCCTCCTCCGGGCACGCCTCCTCGCACAGGCCGCAGAAGATGCACCGGAGCATGTTGATGTTGAAGACCGACGGGCCGCGCTCGACGGCGTTGCCCGGCGCCAGCTCGCCGGGGACGATGTAGATCGCCTTCGGCGGGCAGACGTACTCGCAGAGGCTGCACGCGACGCACTTCGGGCGGTCCTCGTCGTCCTTCACGAGGACCGGCGCGCCGCGGTAGTTGTCCTTCACCTCCCACCGCTCCTCGGGGTACTGCATCGTCACGGCCTTGCCGCGCAGGGTGCGGAAGAAGTGCCGGATCGTGATCCCCATGCCGTGGAAGATCGCGGGGAAGTACAGCCGCTCCTTGAGCGTGCTCTTGCGACGGGCGATGGGCTTGACGGTGGCGGCCACGGGTCACCTCGTGGAGGACGGGACGGGAGCGCCGGCCGGGGCGTCGCCGAGGAGCGGCGGCGGACCCGGGTCGCGGCGGTGGGCGACGGCGGCCGCGAGGACGCCGAGGGC
>JAEUHO010000184.1 GCA_016795345.1 Planctomycetia bacterium
GGGCCGGATGCGCGAGGCGGGCGACGCCGTGGCGGGTCGGGCCGTCCGGCCGCGGCTGGTGGCGGCGGCGCGCGACCTGCTGCTGATGAAGCCCCCCCACGACCTCCGCCGGGAGGACATCGTGCGGTTCCTCGACGCCCGCGAGCGGTTCACCGAGGCGGTGAACGGCTACGGCCGGGCCGCCGACGGCACCGACGACGCGGCCCTCTGGGCGGCCTCGCGCGACGTCGAGGCCTCCTACTGGGCCTGGTTCGACGCCTACCGCGGCCGCCCCACCGAGGGCTCCATCTGACCCCCGACACCGAGACAACGGGGTCGGAGCCCATCGTCTCGCTCGGTGAGGCCCAGTCAGGGTGCTGGGGTCCCCCGAGCCGGAAGCTACGCCTAACCGTCGGCCGCCGCTGGGGCGCCAAGCCTCTACCCACTGTCTACGCGAACGTCACACTCAAAGCGTCGAACGCGGAACGGCAGCCCTGACGACCGCGCCCGGTCCGCCGGCGAACGCGGCGATGCCGTCGATCGGACCGCAGCCGTGCAGACCATAAGTCCGCGCGACCGCCCTCATCGAGACCCACGTCTACTACGGAAGGCGGGATCTCCACGCGGCGCCGTCTGACGACATCGGACACGTGTGCTCGTCCCCGACCGACGGCTGCCACGCAGCGATCACGGACCAGGGCCCGGCGCCGATGTCCGCGCGTCCTCCGGATCAGCATCGGCAGGTGTGCGTCACGGCGCCGTCGGCAGCCCGGGCCAGCCCGCCGCACGAGCCGCGCGCACCCGGGACCGGGCTTCGTCGACGGTTGCGACGCGAAGGCCTGACGCGGCATCCACGACAGCATCAGCCGCCAACACGGCCTCGACCGGCGAACCCGAGGCGACCTCAAGGCGAACCCGTGCGCTCTGCAAGAGCGCCGTCGAGGACTCGGCACGCCGGCGAGCCGCCGAGAGCGCCGCAATTTCGGCGACCCAGGTCTCCCGAGCCTCGCCCGCCTCGCGTAGTGCGTCGAGGATCGCCGACTCGACCTCGGCGCGAGCGGCTTCCCGCTCAGCCTCTGCGGCACGCACCGTGGCACCCATTCCGGTCGGCACGCGGAGTCTCACGGACCCGAATCCGGTCGCGGGGTCGAACGCAAGACCGGGCTCGACAATCAGCGTGGGGAACTGGGCTCGCACCGTGACTCGGAGCGCACGGTCCGCGACTTCGAACGCGGCGACGCGTCGCTGGACGTCAGCGCGCGCGGCAACGACCGCTGCCGGCGACACGTGAGGGACAGCCGGCCATGATAGGGCGGCAATCGCTGGACGCACCTCCGATCCTGGCGGAAGGCCGAGCGCGCGGGCCAACGCCAGTCGATTTCGCTTCCTCTCGGAGTCCCGCGCAGCGACCTCCGCAGCCCATGCCGCGGCCGTCGCCGACGCTGCGACGTCGGCGGACCCTGCCTCGAACCCCGCGCGGACGAAAGCGGCGACGTCCACACGATGATCGGCCTCCCCGAGCTCTGCAAGGGCACGGTCGATGACGAAGCACTCGGCGATCTCGCCGGCGACGGCTCGCGCGCGCTCGTGGTGAGCCAGCCACGCTTCGTCCCGACGCGCGCGCGCGAGCGCCACCTCGAGAGGTCTCAACCCCAGACCGAGCAGCGAGAGGGCGTCGAGTGAGAGCCCGAGCTCTGCGCGCTCATCCGAGTCGACCCCTACGGCCCCCTCCAACGGCTCGCGGGGAGGGACAACGATCGCTCCCGTGGCGCGAGCGCGCAGCGCGACCAGGTCAGGGTTGTGCTCGACCGCGTATCGCGTCGCCGCTTCGAACGTCCACGTCGCCGGGAGGGCGGCCGGGACCGGCCGGATCGCGCGCGAGACGTCCAACGGCGCCGGCCGATACGGGACACAGCCCGAAATGTACGATGCCGAGACCAGGATGACGCTGGCGCGAACCGTCCGGAGCCGGACCATCGGAAACCTCCATCTCGCCTCGACACACAGAAGACGACAACGCCGGGAATCGCGGCGTTTTCATGGGGCTGGCGCCGGGCAGCACTCCCTCCGCCCGGCGCGCGCACGGGCACCGTGCCGGAGACTGGGGTCGCCACCTGCGACGAGCCGCATCGGCGCCGTACCAAGATTGGTCGACGCACGATGCGGCCCCACCCTGGGGACCAAGCCCCACGTCTCGGGACAGTCTAGTGGCCGTGCCCTTCGCTCTCCAAGGGTGACTGAAACGCCTTCCCATCAACCGTCACGCGGATGCGCCCGTCGAGCGGCTCAGCCGTGAGCCCCGCGTGAGTGCCCCTCCATGTGTCCGCGGTTCCGTCGCCTCGCGGATTCACCGCCGTCAACGTGAACTCCTTGGGGCCGTCCTTCGTCGCGAGCACGATCGTAGGTGCCGCCACCGCAACCGGGGTCTTGGCGTCCTTGCCGAAGACGTAGACGGTGACGCTTCCCGCCTTCGGGTCATGGATCAACTCCACATGAGCCTCCTCCTCGCCGAGCTCCAGCAACTCGCCGCCGTGCGGCGCCGCCGCGTGGTCGTGGGCGGCTTCGGGCACCCTTGCCGAGGGCGTGGAAGACGAACCGTCCTTCGCATCGCCGCAACCAACGACGGCTAGCGGCAACATGAACGCGATCGCGCACGTAAGTTCAACGGTTCTCATTGGGGACTCCTAGAGAGGGGTTAACGGGGGGGGGACGGACGACGAATCAGACGGCAGCAGAGGAAACCGGACCTCGACACCGCCACGCAGCGGGGGCGGATGCAGTTCCTCGATCAACTCTTCCGCGACTCGATCCCGCGGTTCGCGGTGCTGAGTGTGAGCCTCGGCGGAACGGCGACCGAGGACGAGGAACAGGCCTGGTGTGACGAGGAGATCGAGCAACGTGCTCGAGACGAGGCCGCCGAGGATCACAGTCGCGACCGGGTAGAGCAGCTCCCGCCCGGGTCGGTCTGGAGTGAGAACGATCGGCACGAGCGCGATCCCCGCGCATAGGGCAGTCATCAGCACGGGGATTAGCCGTTCCTTCCCCGCCTTGAGGATCATGGGGACGCCGAACGGTTGCCCCTCCTCACGCATCAGGTGGAGGTAGTGGTCGATCAGCAGGATGCTATTGCGCGCCGCGATCCCGGCGAGCGAGATCACGCCCACGAGGACGGCGATCGACACCGTCTGTCCGCTCGCGACGACAAACACTACGGCCCCGATCAGCGCCATCGGAATGCTCGCCATGACCTGCCACGAGAGGTTTACCGATCTGTAATGCCCGAAGAGAATGAAGAACATCGCCGCGAACGAGAAGAGCGAGAGCAGCACCAAGCGCTTCGAGGCCTCCTGCTGCGCCTCGAATTGACCGGACAGGCGCACCGTGTAGCCGGGCAGCCCGGTCAAGCGCTCCCGGATCGGCTCCAGAGCCCTCTCGATGTCACGGACAACATCTCCCAGCGGGCGGCCTTCGACGTTGTGCTGCACCACCACTCGGCGGCTCACGCTCTCACGATTGATGTTGTTCGGCGTCCAGGCGACTCCGATGTCGGCCACCTCGGACAGCCGGATGCGATCACCGTGCTCCGCTTGCAGTGTCAGGTCCCGCAAGGCTTGCAGGTCGGCGCGGTCCTCGGGTCGGAGGCGAAGGATGATCGGGTAGGAGAGCTGTCCGACAGTCATTCGATCAATCTCACCGCCCTCAAGTCCCAGTTCGACCACCTCCGCGACCTCGTCCACCCGCAACCCCCGCGCCGCAAGCACGTCTCGCCGGGGCGTGACATTGATCTGGTGCATCAGCACCTGCGGCTCAAGAATCAGATCTCGCACGCCGTCCACCGGCTTCACCGCCATCTCGATGTCCTTCGCGAGCTCGCGCAGGACTGTCAAGTCGGGGCCGAACACCTTGATCGCGACCTGAGCGTTCACGCCCGAGAGCATGTGGGTGAGCAGGTGAGCCAGCGGCTGCTCCACGTTGACCGCCACGCCAGGAAAGGACTCGGCAAGACGCGCACGGATGTCCGCGATCGTCTCCTCGCGCGTCCGTCCGGACGATGGATCGAATGAGACTATCGCTTCGCTCATGTTGACGCCTTCGGCGTGCTCGTCCCCTTCGCCACGACCGGTCTTTCGGCCGAAGCCGGCGACACCGGGGATGGCGAGCAACATCTCCTCGAGCCGGTGTCCGTACGCGTCAGACGTCTCGAGGCTCGCGCCGGGAGGCAGGATCAGATTGACCTGCGCCGTCCCTTCGTTGAACGGCGGGAGGAACTCCGTGCCACGTGTCGCAAGGACCACCACGGAGGCAATCCCGGCCGCAAGCGTGATCAGCGCGATCGACCAAGGGTGCCGACAGGACAGCGCCATCATTCGGCCGCCACCCGCCTTTACCCAACGGACGAGACGGCCGTCGCCAGCACGCGCAGTCGCCTTCGCGTTCGGCAGCAGCCAGAGGCACATGATCGGCGTCACGGTCAGCGACACGACCAGCGAGGCCAGGATACTGGTGATGTAGGCGACGCCGATCGGCGCGAACAGCCGGCCCTCCATGCCCGCGAGACCGAATAGGGGCGCATACCCGACAACGACCAGCAGGGTCCCGACAAGGATCGGCTTGCGAACCTCGCTCGACGCGCGGTAGATGACGACGATCGGGTGCACCGGCGATCCCGCGGCCCGATTCTCGCGGAGCCGACGGTAGACGTTCTCGACGTCGACGATGGCGTCGTCCACCAGTGCGCCGATGGCGACCGCCAGGCCGCCGAGAGTCATGGTGTTGATGGTCACACCTAGGACCTTGAACACGAGGGCCGTGACGGCGATCGACAATGGGATCGCTGTCAACGTGATGAGCGTAGTCCGGAAACTCAGGAGGAACAGGAACAGGATGAGCACGACCAGGATCGCCCCGTCCCGCACGGCCTCGCTCACATTATCGATGGCACGGTGGATGAACCCCGCCTGATCGTAGATGCCGGGCACCACCAGGACGTCCGCAGGCAACGAATCCTGGATGGCGGCGAGCTCAAGCCGGACGCGGTCCACCAGCCCCACGGTGTCCACGGCAGGCTGCTTGAACACCGTGAGAATTACGCCCGGCAGCCCCTGGATGCCGGCCTCCCCTACCTTGATCGGGGACGGGCCGAACTCGACCCGCGCCACGTCGGAGACCCGGACCGGCCGCAAGGGATCGCCGCGGACGACCGCGCTCTCGAGATCCGAGGCCCCCCGGATCAGTCCTGGCACCGTGACCAGCGGGCCCTCAGGGCCGAGCGGGAGCACCCCGCCAGAACCCGCCACATTGGCCTCCCGAATCGCACGGGCGACGTCTTCAAGCCCCACGCCATACGCCTGCAGCGCCCGTGCGTCCGCAACGACCTGGAGCTGGCGCGGGCTCCCCCCGATCGGGACGACCTGTGCGACGCCGGGGACCGAGACGAGTCGCGGGCGGACGAGCGTGTCCGCAATCACTCGCAGGGCCGAGGCGTCGGTCTCGCCCGTCCGGCTCCGGATACCAACCTGGAGAACCTGCCCCATGATGCTCGAGATCGGCGCCATGGTCGGTTCCATGCCCGGGGGCAGCAACCCCTTCACTGCCGTCAACTTCTCTTGAACGATCTGGCGGTTTCGGAAGATCTCGGTTTCCCAGCCGAACTCCACGTATACGACGGAGAGCCCGAGCCCGCTGCTCGACCGGACTCGGGTGACGCCCGTCGCGCCGTTCACCGACTGCTCGACGACGCGGGTCACGAGTCGCTCGACGTCCTCTGGGACGAGACCGTGGGCTTCGGTCATGACGGTCACGGTGGGTCGGTTCAAGTCCGGTAGCACGTCGACGGGGAGCGTCAGCGCCGTCCAGATCCCATAGATGGCGATTGCCAAGGCGAGCGCCGCGACCGTGCGCCGACCGCGCAGACTGCCCGCGATGACGCGATTGAGGTTGATCATCGCGGGCTCCTAGTGATTGTGGCCGGCGTGGGGGTCGACGCCGCCGCCCGCCGCCGCCTGGAGCGCCAAGGAGAGTGCGTAGGCCCCCCGAACGACGACGCGGTCGCCGGCGAAGATCCCACCGCCCGAAGAGGAGACCACGGCGACGCGGGCGTCGAGGTACTCGACGTGGACCGGGATCTGCTTCCAACCGCGCCCCTGCTGGATCACCAGCACCTGGTCTGCGCCTCGGGAGATGACGGCCTCGGCCGGCAGGACAAAGCGGCCGGACAACCGCTCAAGGGGCACACGAACTCTATATCGGGCCCCGTCGCGGAACTGCCACGAGCGTGGCACGATCCGCTCGTTCCCGGGACCCACATACAAGGGGGCATTCGGGAATTCGGCAACCGCGAAGGAAGCACCGCCGGCCTCGGTCGGTGGGTCGAAACGGGTTAGGCGGAGCCCCGTGAGACCCGGCCCGGCCCCTGGCTGTAGCGGTTCCGCGACCAACTCTTCACCGGTGCGCAATGCACGCTCGATCGGCGCGACGTCGGGGCCGGTGTGCGCCAAGCGCAAGATCATCCGGTGCGGCGCCAGCAGCGACGCGACGTCACCGCCTCGCGCAACGTGCGCTCCGGAGACGACATCGAGCGAGATGACGTCCCAGTCCGGGGCGTCTGCGGGTGCGCGGACGACGACGATCGGGCTGAAGCCACCGACGTCGTCGATTGCTAGCACGCTCTGCACCGTCTCGCCTGCCTGCAGTAGCCCGGCAACATCGATGAACGACGCGGCAATCGTCGGGCGACGACGCAGCGCGTCCTCAAGCTCCGGCGAGAGCAGATTCGCGGCGGAGAGCTCCCCCACGAGCGCGACGACGAACGGCGCGGCCCGCGAGGCTTCGGAGAGGGCCGCGAAGACCCGCTCCGCTGCCGGCCCCCACAGCCTGCGAGCCTCGAGCGCCCGATGGACGTCCGGCGCCGGCGGCACGAGCAGCGTCCCCGCTTCGATCGCGGCCACCTCTTCGACCGTCAGCCCATGGCGGCGCGACTCCTCCCGCGCATTCTGGAGGCTGCGCTCCGCGCGCTGTACCTCCCGATGAAGGTCGATTTCTGTCCGCGTCGGCAGGAGGCCGGACACGCCCGATGCATTGATCACCTTGCGGACGCGCTCAAGTTCCGCACGCGCGAGCTCGAGCGCAAGAGACGTTGTCCGGAGTTCAGACACCGTGGCGTGGAAGTCCTCGTCGAGTCCGCGAAGCAGCGAGTCGGTCAGCGTGAGCACCGGCCGAGGGAACGGATCGCGAATGATCTCCGCTAGTGCATCGCCAGCCGCGATGGTCGAACCAGGGCGCACGAGGACGTGGCGGACGACGCCCGCGACCGGCGCGTGAGCACTTCGTCGCGCGCCGCGCGGCTCGGCGACAATCGCAGCGACCTCCTGTGAGCGCACGAAGTCCGTCGCCTTGAGCTCGCCGATCTCGACGCCGAGGTTCGCCAACGTCTGCGGCGAGAGGCCCGGCGCGCCGCCGTGCGCGGCATGGGCGTCACCGCCCTCAGGTGCGCCGCCTGCGTGGCCTCCGGCGCCCGGCGCCGACGACTGCCGTCCCGACACGTATCCACCTACGAGCCCGACCGCCAGCACCGACAGCCCGGTAACGGCTCCTACGACGAACTGGGCGGCGCGCGCACGACCGATCGATCGCGACTCGCGCCCCGAGGCAGACCCCGCCCCCAATGACGACTGAATCTCGCTCACGACGACGCCCTCCACAGAACCGAGAACGGAACCGACGCACCCGAACGGCTCGGGCGGCCTCGATACCGGAGGTCAGCTGAGGAGGACGACGGTCGCGACGCCGTCCGGCGGGCCGTGCCCCGGATCCGGGTCGGCTTCCGCGGCGGCACGCAATCCGGCCGCGACTGAAATCGGTGCGACGCTCGCGTCAAGCACGGACCAAGCACTCGGCGGTAGCAGCACGACAGCGCACCCCGTCACGAGGATGGAGGCGGCGGCGTCAACACAGCAGGGTACGTGCTCGCCGGCAGGCGGCGCTTCGCTCGAAGGACACTTCCGCGTATCGACTTCACCCGCACAAACGCCATCCCGCGCCGACTCGCGGTCGCATGCGCAATGCCGCAGATCGGCATCAACACGCGCGCCGTCGCAGCAGGATCCAGCATGCGCATGAGCGCCCGCGATAACAACACCCCCGCCGTTCGTCGCTCGGCACTCCCGCAGCGGAACTACGCCGAAGAGTACGGCGACCGCAAGCGTCAACAGCGTAGGGAGGATCGGGCGCGCCACAGAACATAACTGTACCACACTCCGGAGGACGCGAGCGCGAAGCCGTGACCCCTCCTTGGATCGCGGCCCCAGGAACGTACGTCCCCACCGGGGGAGCGCAGCGGCGTCGGCGCCCCTCCGTGACGCCACGCCGTCGCGAGCCCCCCCGGGGGACCCGTCGGCGGAGATGCGGCACACCCCGCTGCGCGATGATCGCTGCGACGAGAGCGCGTCCGGCCGCCGCGTCAGGAGGACGAGCCCACGCCGCTCTCCTGGTGGCGGAGGGCCGCCGCGATGAAGTCGCGGAAGAGCGGATGCGGCGCCGTCGGACGGCTCTTGAACTCGGGGTGGAACTGCACCCCCACGAACCACGGGTGGTCGCGCAGCTCCACGATCTCCACCAGGTCGCGCTCGGGGTTCGTCCCGCCGATCACGAGGCCCGCCGCCTCGAGCCGCTCGCGGTACGCGTTGTTGAACTCGTAGCGGTGCCGGTGGCGCTCGTGGATCGTCTCGTCGCCGTAGGCCGCGCGCGACCGCGTGCCGGCGCGCAGCGCGCAGCGGAACGCGCCGAGGCGCATGGTGCCGCCCTTCTCGAGGCCCTTCTGGTCGGCCATGAGGTCGATGACCGGGTGCGGCGTGTCGGGGTCGAACTCGGTGGAGTGCGCCGCGTCGAGGCCCGCGAGGTGCCGCGCGACCTCGATGGTCGCGCACTGCATGCCGAGGCAGAGGCCGAAGAACGGCGTGCCGGTCTCGCGCGCCCACCGGATCGCCTCGATCTTGCCCTCGATGCCGCGGCTGCCGAACCCGCCCGGCACCACGATGCCGTGGACGCCGGAGAGCAGCTCGCCGACGTTCTCCGGCCGGACGTCCTCGGCCTGCACGCGCCGCACGCGCACCTTCACCTGCGACGCGAACCCGCCGT
Source organism: Planctomycetia bacterium (assembly GCA_016795345.1). Lineage (GTDB taxonomy): Bacteria > Planctomycetota > PLA2 > PLA2 > JAEUHO01 > JAEUHO01. The sequence goes on from JAEUHO010000184.1 coordinate 9,115, forward strand.
GGGTGATCGACTCGTAGACCGACTTGTACGCGTCCGTCAGCGCGATGTACTTGCCGACGAGCGCCACCTCGACCTGCCCGCGCGGGTTGCGGATCACGTCGAGCAGCGTGTGGTAGTCGTCGAGGCGCGCGCCCTCGCTCCGCAGCCCCAGGCGATCGAGCAGGAGCCGGTCGAGGCCCTGCTCGGTCAGCATCTGCGGCACCTCGTAGATCGAGAACGCGACGTCGCACTCCTCGATCACCGCCTTCAGCGGCACGTTGCAGAACAACGACAGCTTCTGGCGGATCTCCTCGCTGATCGGGTGCTCCGTGCGGCACACGAGCACGTCCGGCTGCACGCCGATCTCGCGCAGCTTCTGCACCGAGTGCTGGCTCGGCTTCGTCTTGAGCTCGCCGCTCGCGCGCAGGAACGGCAGCAGCGTCAGGTGCACGAACGCGGTGTTCTCGCGGCCCGCCTCGAGCGCGAACTGGCGGATCGCCTCGAGGAACGGCAGGCCCTCGATGTCGCCCACCGTGCCGCCGATCTCGCAGATCAGCACGTCGGCGCCGTCCGCCGCGCGGCGGATGCCCGCCTTGATCTCGTCGGTGATGTGCGGGATCACCTGGACGGTCTTGCCCAGGTAGTCGCCCCGCCGCTCCTTCGCGATCACGCCGGAGTAGATCTTCCCCGTCGTGTAGTTGCTGTGCTTCGTGAGCGACGCGTGGGTGAACCGCTCGTAGTGGCCGAGGTCGAGGTCGGTCTCGGCGCCGTCGTCGGTGACGTAGACCTCGCCGTGCTGGTACGGCGACATCGTGCCCGGGTCGACGTTGATGTACGGGTCGAGCTTCTGGTGCGCGACCTTGAAGCCGTGGGCCTCGAGGAGGAGCCCGATCGAGGCGCTCGTGAGCCCCTTGCCGAGGCTCGAGGTCACACCGCCGGTCACGAAGATGAACTTCGCCATCGCACTCGCTCCCGGGAAAGGCAAAGGCTACCCGCCGCCGGGGCCCGGACCCAACCCGGGCGGGACATGTACGGCCGGGGGGGGACGCCCCGGGAACCCCGGAGAACCCGGGGCTTTCGCAGGGCCACCGGGGGGACGCCCGCGTCATTCCTCCACCGGACCCGGGGGCCGCGGCACCCTCTCCCCGTGCGCCGCCGCTGGGTCTACCCGCTGATCGTCCTCTCCGCTGCCGCGGCGATCCTCCTCTGGGACCGCTGGGCCCGGCCGGCGCCGGCGCCCCGCACGCCGCCGACCTCCGGCAGCGGCGCGGCCGGCCTCGCGCCCGCGGGCCCGGCTCCCACGAGCCCCACGGCCCCCGCCCCGCGCTGACCGGCCTGCGGTCGGCCCCGCGCCGCGGTCGACCCCGAGGGCACGAACGGCCGGCGGGCCTCGCGGTCCCGAACGCGGGGTGCACGTAGGGGAGAGCGGTCCCCGGCGCAGCGGCGGCTCGCCACCAACGTCAGCCCGCGCGGCCCGATCAGGCCCTGCGGCCGGCGCGGATCCGCTCGACGAAGCGGCGATCGTCGTCGGGCGTGTCGATGCCGAGCGCAGGACGCGTCGCGGGCAGGACCGCGATGCGCCGACCCGCCGGCGTCGGTCGCCCGCAGCGAGCGCCCGCCGCGTTCATCGCGGCGGGGCACTCACCGCGGGAAGGGTGACCTCCGCACGATGGGGTGGCGCCGTAATGTCCAGTTCGATCGATTGAAGGTCGGACGTGCCCGCCCCGACCTCCGAAGCCCCACGTGCGGCGAGTGCGTACGAGACGGCGTATCTCCCCGGCGGAAGACCGCGGAACACCCGCGGGACTCCCGGGGCGACCTCGGTGCCGGCGTCGGGCTGCCACCTCCCGCTGCGCACGCGACCGGCGCCCGGGTCCCGGCGCGTCAGGCTCACGATCTGCGCCGACTCCCCCCGCGCGACCGACACGACGATCGAACCCGGCTCCGGGCGCTCCGGCACGAGCTGCCCGTCGCGCGCGTGGGCGGCGTAGACGACGCCATCGTCCCCACGGATCGTGTACGCGTCCGCGAGCGGGAGCTCGCCCCCCCGCTGGTTCCTCAGGGTGCGCAGGTCGTAGGCAACCTCCGGTGCGACCGCGCCTCCGAGCAGGGTGCGCAACCGATCCAGCCCGTGGGCCCCGGGCACGACGACGCCGGACGCAGGACCACCGGCGTCCGCGCCGACGCCGGGATCCCAGGTCAGGGCCGCCGGGACCGCGCGTCGGACCCGCACTTCGCGCGCGGACCGTGGCACGTGCACGGGGACGCCCGACCCGTCGGCGGAGGCCACGCCGTCGTACGCCGCGTCGAACAGCTCGACGACGAGGCGTCCGTCGACGCGGCGAACCGTCGCCGCACCGCCCATGTTCCACCAGCCGTACGACTCGGCCTTCGCCGGAGGCCAGGCCGCGAGCGACGAGGCGCTCGGCCAGACATGCAGTCCCAGCAGCCCATCGGAGGACCGCTCGCCGTCCGCCGTCTCCACGACGACCGGCGCCACCGTCGGTTCCTCCGGATGGAGCGCGAGCTCCCCTTCGCGCAGGTCGGAGAACGTCGGCCAGAGGAACCCCTGGTCGTGACGCTCGACGTACAGACGGACGCGCATCCGCGGGTCCAGCGCGACCGTGAAGGGGCCCGACCGACCGACGAAGGGGCGGGTCGTCGCGAGCACGCGCCGGGGCGTCGGCAGGCCGGCCCAGTACTCGAACCGCAGGTTGCCGCGGAGGACGAGGTCGGGGCGCCCGACCGCGGAGACCGTGGCTCGGCCGGTGGTCCGCGTCAGGGTCAGCCGCTCGACGTCGGTCGAAGTCCGGTCGCGTGGGACGACACGCGCCGCGAATCCGGGGACGAACACGACGAGGTGGATCGGCTCCCCGGTCGGCACCGAGCCGATCCACTCGGTCCCGCGCCCGCTCCCGAACACGTCGCCACGCGGGCCGAACACGGCGAACTCGGGCGTTTCCGGCGGCGCCTGGCCGTCGTCGGCCACGCAGAGCCAGCGGAGGTGCACCCGCTCGGACGCGCGCGTTCGTGCCGCGGGCTCGTCGGGGGCGCGGGGCGTGCCGGCGTCGACCGCCGCGGGCGCGGCGGACGCGACGGCGGGATCGCCGCCGCGGGCTGCCGCGGGCTTCGGATCGCCGACGCCAGGCCCGTCGCCGCATGCGGCGAGGGTCCCGAGGACGCACCCCACAAGCCCCACCGCGCTCCTCACGGCATCCTCCGCGCGCGTTCCCGACGCGAAGACCAACGTGGTCACGACCGACGCCGCCCACCGCACCGCAGGGCGGGCACTTCGCATCCAACCACAGGGGCCTTCGACCGCCGAGCGTGCCTCGGGCCGGAAGGAGCCTCCTCGAGGCGGACGACCGATTGAGATCTGGATCGGCGCCTCCCCGCGCCCCGGCGAGGGCGCGCCCCGAAGGAGGTGCCGCGTCGAGGGCGGCCGCGGCGCGGGGCCGGACCGGCAGGGCGTCCACGGACGCCGCAGCCGCGCCGGTGCACCGCGTCGGACGGCCCCGTCCGAGGCCGCCGGCGAGCGGGCCTCGCGGTCCCGAACGCGGGGTGCACGTAGGGGAGAGCGGTCCCC
>JAEUHO010000210.1 GCA_016795345.1 Planctomycetia bacterium
CGATCAGCGACTCGCCGACGACGATGTTGTAGTCGCGGTTGTTGATCGCCTCGAGGGTCAGCAGTCCCATGCCATTGAGGTTGAACATGAACTCGACCACCACCGACCCGCCGACGAGGCTCGGGAGGAGGCCGGCGAGGAGCGTGACCATCGGCATCATGCCGTTTCGGGCGGCGTGGCGCAGGATCACCTCGGTCTCGCCGAGACCCTTGGCACGGGCGGTCCGCACGAAGTCGGAACGGATCACGTCCAGCATGCCGGTGCGCGCGAACCGGGAGAGCCCGGCCAGACCGGCATAGGTCATCGTCACGAGCGGCAGGGTGACGTGCCAGACCACGTCCTTCAGCCGCTCCCACGAGTTCCACTGCGCCGCCTGCGTGGACGCGATGTCGCCGGTCGGGAACCACCGCAAAGGGTCCCCGATCGTGAGCGCCCGGAGCAGCACCGTCCCGATGAAGAACGACGGGAGCGAGTAGAGCAGGAACAGGCTGATGGAGATCGTCCGGTCGGCGAACGTGTACGGCTTCACCGCAGACCAGATGCCCAGCGGGATCGCCAGCAGGTAGACCAGGAGGATCGAGACGAGGGCCAGGCTCGCGGTCAGGGGGAGCCGCTCGAGGACGAGGTCGAGCACCGGGCGCTTGTAGCGGTGGCTCTTGCCGAGGTCGAGGCGCAGGAGCCTCGCCCAGTACGTGCCGAACTGCGTGTCCGTGACCAGGAGTCGCATCTTCTCCGCGAACGACCAGTCCCAGCGCCCGGCACGCTCCTGGAACCACGCCTGCCATCCCGCGACCACGGGGGCGCGCACGCCGGCGTCCGCGCCGTCCGGCCACGTCAGCGCCTTGACCTGTTCGTTCTCGCGGATGATCCGCTGGTTCGCCGCCGTCGTCTCGGGGTCGTCACCGATCGTGGTGTTCTGCGTGGCGGAGAACCGGAGCCATGCCAGGACGGCGTCCTGTTCGGCGCCCTCGGTCATGCCGAGCAACTGGATCAGCGACGGGACCGCGTAGTGCCCGTAGTCCTCGAGCTGCTCCATCGCCGTCCGCTTCGCCTCGATGCCGACCGACTCGATCGGTGCCTGCGCGGTCCGCACCATCGGGCGCAGGTCGTCCTTCGTCAGCCACGGCCAGGTGTTGAAGAGGAGCGGGCGGTCGAGGCCGTACTGGCGGCGGAACAGCCGTTGCGACTCGTTCTGCTCCTTCCGCTTGGCGGGATCCTGCTCGGCCTTGACGTCGTCGCCCATGCCCTTCGAGTCACGGCCCGGGCGCCCCGGCGCCGCGGTCATGACCAGCCAGATGACCAGCGAGATCCCGAACAGCGTCGGGATCATCAGCAGCACGCGCTTGACGACGTAGGTGAACACGGGCTCCCGGACCTACCGGGCGAACCACATCGGGAACGTGCGGAGGTTCGGGCGGGTCTTGAACAGATGCCCGGTCACGTTCTGGAGGTCCTTGTCGTGGGCGCCGAAGACGGTCGCCCATCCGATGAAGCAGGTCGGCTGCGCCTCGAAGAGGATGCGGCCGATCGTGCGGACCTTCTCGATGCGCTTCGCGGGGTCCATCTCACGGCGGAGGTCGTCCGAGAGGCGGTCCACCTCGGGGTTCGAGAACTCGATGTAGTTCGAGCCGTTGGCCTGCGCGATCTGGCGGCTGTGCCAGATCTGGTCGAAGTCGTGGTCCCATCCGCTCGTCGACCAGCCGCCGAACACAGCCTCGAACTGCCGGTTCGCCGCGCGCTTCTGCCACAGCGTCCACTCGACGGGGTCCGACTCCATCACGATCCCGATGGACAGCAGGTCGTTCTTGTACTGGTTGATCGCCGCCTCGACGTCCGGGCTCGGCGCCGACCAGAGGATCTTGAACTCGAACTTGCGGAGCTCGCCGTCCACGGTCTTCTCGCGGATGCCGGTGGACGGGCTCTTCTTCCAGCCGGCCTCGTCCAGCAGCGCCTCGGCCTGCTTCATGTCGAACGGGAGCGGCTTCATCTCCGGGTCGGCCTGCGGGCTGCCGGGGAAGACGGGCCCCGCCATGGGCACGATCCGGCCGATGAAGATCTTGCTCGCGATGTCGAACCGGTTGCACGCGAGGGCCAGGGCCCGGCGGACGTTCGGGTCACGGAAGAGCGGGTGCGTGTTCTTCCACCCGAAGTAGTAGTAGGAAGAGCGCGGGTACTTGTAGCCCAGCAGCCGCTTCTCCGCGAAGGCCGCGGGCGGGGACTGCGAGACGAAGGCCTTCTTGTACTGGGCCGACGTGAGGCCCGTCAGCGAGAGCTCGCCGGCCTGGAGCTTCAGGAAGGCCGTCTCCGGGTCCTTGTAGATGAGCATGCGCCGTCCGTCGATCGGGTAGCGCACACCCTCCGCGGCGCGGTAGTAGTCCTCGAACCGCTCGAGGGTGATCCACTTCCCGACGTCGTACGACACCATCCGGTACGGGCCGCAGCCGCAGACGCCCTTCTGGTTGAACCAGTGCTCGTTGAACTGCTGGCCGATGGTCTCGGGGGGCAGCCGCTTGCCGCTCTCCGAGTACCCGAAGATGAACTCCGGCATCGGCGCGCGGCCGATCGTGAAGTCGATCGAGTGCCAGACCGTCTCCTTCCAGCGGACGACGACGGTCCAGTCGTCGATGAGGCGCGAGTCCTCCATCTCCGTGTAGTAGCCGCGGAGCGGCGCGCAGTCGGTCTGCGGGTTGTTGATGATGTCCAGGGTGAACTTGTAGTCCCGCGCGGTCACGCGGTGCTCGCCCTTGAGGTGCGGGTACGCCTTCAGGTCCACGGGGGGCTCGTGCCACAGGACGTCCCGCCGGAAGAACAGCGTGTACTCGCGGAAGTCCGGGCTCACCTCGATGCGCCAGCAGAGCGCCGGCGCGAACTTGTACGGATTCGCCCAGTGGGACGACGCCGGGGAGTCGGTGACGTACTGCTCGAGCTGCTCGGTCAGCTCGGCCGCGTTCTCGACGATGAAGTTGAACCCCTTCGGGTCCTCGCCGTAGGGCACCGACACCACGCCCCCGGGCTTCGCGCCCGCCGGGTACTCCGGGTCCGGGTCGAGGGTCAGGAAGTTCTTGTACCGGCCGGCCGTGCCGACCGGCTTCGACGGGTCGGCGGCAGCGTCCAGCGACGCGTTGAGCTCCCAGCCCCAGTCGCGCTTGGGCGCCGGTCCGGCGGAGGGACCCGGCGGGGCGGTGGCGAGCTTGTTCAGATCGCGCCGGATGTCCTTCAGGGCGCTGGCGTTGTCTTCGCTGGCGTCCTGGAGGCGGGCGAGTTGGTCCTCGATGTGCGTCTTCTGCCAGAACGCCACGAACACGGCCACGGCCAGGGCCGCCGTGAACAGGATCTTGAGCACCGCCAAGAACGGGTTGTTGTTCATCGAGGGCTTCGTCGCTCCGGCCGGGACTTCGGGGCTGAACCTAAGGGGCCGGGGGGCCGCCTGCAACCCCGTTCCCGGGCCGGTCCGACGGGCCGTCGGTCGGTCTCTCGGGGGACGTCGGCGGCGTCGCGTCGGGCAGCTTGAAGAAGCGCCGGATCAGCTCGCGCAGCCGGTGGCTCTGCGCGTCCACGCGGGCCCGCGCGGCCGCGTCGAGCGCCACGCGGGCCTCGAGCAGGCCCTCGCGGCGGAGCGTCGCCACCTCCGCCAGCCGGGTGGCCAGCTCGGGGGACCGTTCCAGGGCGGTCCGCAGCGACGAGGAACCGACCGCGACGAGCCGCGCGTCGCCGACGGCCCGGACCGTCGCCGCCCGCGGCTCCCCGGTGAGGAGGCTGATCTCGCCGAACAGGTCGCCCGTCGAGAGCGTCGCGACCTGCTGCTCCGCGCGGCCGTCCGCGATCACGACCGACAGCCGGCCCTCGTCGACGACGTAGCAGGCGTCGCCCGGCTCGCCCTGCAGGACCACCCGCTCGCCCGCGCCGAACCGGAGGATGCTCGCGTCGCGCGCGAGCAGCGCGAGGACCTCCGCGGGGAGCGCGCCGAAGAACGGGACGCTCTGGAGCCGGTCGAAGATCGCGCGCGCCCTCGCCTCCGGCGCCTCGTGCGCGACCTCGCGCCGCCGCAGCTCGCGGATCGGCATCGGGAACTCGATCCCCTCGCGCTGGAAGTGGTACCAGATCTGTACGCGAAGGTCGGACAGGATGTCGTCCTTCGCGCCGACGTCGTCCATCCACACCTTCGCCTCGTACTCGACCCCGGACTCGGCGAACCGCCGCAGCCGGAACGCCGGCGCCGGGGCCTGCAGCACCTTCGGCACCTCGCGGGCCGCGCGGCGCAGGCAGTCCCGCACGCGGTTCGGCGGCGCGCCGTACGCCGCCTGCACGAGCACGACCTCCGCGTGGGCGCGCGTCGGCTTCGACTGGTTGCGCACCTTCGACGCGGTCACCAGGTTGTTCGGCACCGTGACGACGTCGCCCTGGCGCGTGCGGACCTTGGTGGTCCGCCGCGTCACCGAGATGACCTCGCCCTCGTCCTCGCCGAGCCACACCCAGTCGCCGATCGTGTAGACGCCCTCGCCGACGATCGCCCAGGCCGCGATGAAGTTCTTGATCGTGTCCTGCAGCGCGAGGCCGAGCACCAGGGTCGTCGCGGCGCCCGCGGTGAACAGCGCGGTGAAGAGGTCGGACCGCCGCCAGATCCCCCCCACGATCACGAACACCATGATCACCCAGAGCACGAACCGCCCGAGGTCGATGAAGACCTCCGGGATCCGCAGGCCGAGCTCCTCGGCGACCAGCCGCGAGGTCAGGAAGCGCGTGACGAGCCCGTAGGCCCCGGTCGCGCTGAAGAACAGGAGAAGGCTCCAGCCGACCCGCGCGGCGGGGTGCCCCTCCGACGACCAGAACGCCACCGCCGCCGGGTCGCCCTGGCTCAACCACGCCCCGGCGAGCAGGCCCAGGGCCGGTCCGAGCGCCGCCGCCGGGGCCACCAACGACGGCCACCACGCGACCTTCATCCGCGCCAGGAGCTTCACGAACGAGATCGCGACGACCAACGTGACGACCGCCACCGCGGCACCGGCGGTCCAACCCAGCAGGCCCGAGATCGCGAGCGACACGTTCGGCACGACCTCCCCCGGGAGGGTATCCGCCCCCGGGGCCCCCCGCCACCTCCTCCCGGTCCTTCCGTTCCGCCCCCGCCCCCCGTACGCTGCCCCCCCATGCGACTTCGCGTGCTGGGCTGCGCGGGCGGCAGCGCCCCGGGGGCCCTCCTCTCCTGCTACCTCGTGGACGAGGTCCTCGCCGTCGACGCGGGGGCGCTCACCACGGCCCTCGACTTCACGGCCCAGCGCCGGGTGCAGGACGTCCTCCTCACGCACGGGCACCTCGACCACGTCTGGACCCTGCCCCTCTTCCTCGCGAACCGCTTCGGCGGCCCCCCGGTCCCCTGCCGCATCCACGGCTCGTCGTACACCCTCGAGACCGTCCGCAGCCATCTGTTCAACGACCGGATCTGGCCCGACTTCACCGAGGCCGTCCGCGAGAGCGTCCCGCTCGTCCAGTTCCTCCCCCTCGACCCGGGCGACACGCGGCCCATCCTCGACTTCGAGATCACGTCGATCCCGCTGGTCCACGCGGTCCCCTCGCAGGCCTACCTCGTCCGCCGCGGCCGCCGGTCGCTCATGATCTGCGGCGACACCTACGCCACGGACCCCATGTGGAACGCCGCCAACGCGGCCGACGACCTCGCGGCGGTCCTCGTCGAGTGCTCCTTCCCCTCGCGCTACGACGGGCTGGCGAAGGCGAGCCTCCACCTGACGCCGCGCCTGCTCGCCCTCGAGCTCAAGAAGCTCAAGAGGGACGTGCCGGTGCTCGTGACGCACATCAAGCCCGAGGACCACCACGAGGTCGTGGCCGAGCTGACCGCGTTGCACGACCCCCGCGTCCGCGTCCTGCGCCAGGCCGAGGTCCTCGACGTCTGACGTCGGACGGGAACCTCGGACGTCTGACCTCGGACGTCTGACCTCGGACGGGCGCAAGCGCTCCCGACGCCGGGCCGCGGCCCACGGCCCTCGGGACGGCGGACCGACCCCCGGGACCGCGAGGCCCGGCGGCCGGCGGGCCTCGCGGTCCCGAACCCCGACCGCTCCGCGTCGCGACACCGGCGCCGCCGGGCCGCGACCCCGCGGGTCAGCGTCCCGTGGGTCGGCGTCCGGGTGCGGTCCGCGTCGCGGGATCAGCGCCCCGCGACCGACTTCGGCGCGAGCATCGTCTGGAAACGCGCCGCCCGGACCGCCGCGCCGACGCCGCCGTCGAACGGTCCGCCGTAGGTCGCGACGAACGGGGCGAGCGCCGCGACGCGGCTCGCGCTGTCGGGGTGGGCGCTCCAGTTCGTCTGGGGACGGTCGGGCAGCGCCTTCAGGTAGGCCGTGATGGCGCCGGCGTCGTACCCGGCCTCGTAGAGGATCGCCGCGCCCTCGCGGTCGGCCTTCTCCTCGGCGGCGGAGCCGTAGCCCTGGTTCGCGAGCGCGTCGGCGAGCCCCTTCACGCTGTCGCGGAAGAGCCCGGTGAGCTTGTTCTGCTCGCGCGCCGAGAAGCCGGCGGCGGCGGCGCCGATGCGGAACGCGTTGGTGTAGCCCGTCTGCCACTGGGCGCTCGCGCGGATGACCGCCTCGCCGTGCTTCAGCGAGACGTGCGCGATCTCGTGGGCGAGCACGCCCGCGAGCTCGTCCTCGTTGCGGGCGCGCTCCACCGCGCCGCGCGTCACGAACACGAACCCGCCGGGCCCGGAGAGGCCGTTCGCCTCGGCGCTGTTCAGCACCGCGAAGTGGTACCCGCCGTACGTCGCGCGGACGCGGGGCGCCGCCTCGACGAGCGCCGCGCCGATCAGGCGCACGTAGCGCTGCCGGGCCTCGTCGGGGTCGAGGCCGTACCGCGCGATCGCCTGCGCGGCGACGCCGCGCCCGAGGTAGTACTCCTGCTCGGGGGAGAACTGGATCCCCATCTGGTCGCGGAGGTCGGCCTCGTTCTGGACGAACGCGCCGACGAGGTCGGCGGCGCGCTCGCCGCCGCGGCCGAAGACGTTGCGCGCGCCGTTGCGGGCGACGTCGCCCGCGCGGCAGCC
>JAEUHO010000211.1 GCA_016795345.1 Planctomycetia bacterium
GGGGTGGCTCGCCGCGGTGCGGCGCGCGGCGCTCCGCGCGGAGGCGCTCGACGCGACGGGCAAGCCCGCGGAGGCCGCCGACGCGCGCGCCGCGGCCGGCGAGGCCGCCGCCGCCCTCGGCTGGCTCGCGCACGCGGCGGACGCGCTGCTCCAGGCCGGCGTCGCCGCGTACCGCGCCCGCGACCCGAAGACGGCCGCCGCGCGCTGGCGCCGCAGCGCCGCGCTCCACCACGAACGCGGCCTCGCCGACGCCGAGGCCTCGACGCTCGCCAATGTCGCGGTGGCGGAGGAGTACGGCGGCGACCTGCGGGCCGCGCTCGCCACCGCGACCGCGGTGCTCACCCTCCGGGCCGCACTCGGGGACGACGATGCGAAGGCCCGCGCGCTCGCGAGGGTCGGCGCGCTCCACGCCGCCACCGGCGACCTCGCGGCGGCCGCCGACGCGTACGAACGCGCGCTGCCGCTCGTGCGCGCCGCCGGCGACGCCGAGGCCGAGGGCGAGATCATGACCGCGCTCGGGCGCCTGCAGGTGCGACGCGGCGACCGCCGCAAGGCGCTCCCGATGCTCGCGGCGGCCGTCGAGCGCGCGCGCGCCGGCGGTTCGCCCGCCGTGCTCTCCGACGCCCTGCGCGCCCTGGGGCACGCGAAGGCAGGGCTCGGGGACGGCGAGGCCCGGTCGCTGATCCTCGAGGCCCTGGCGGTCGCGGAGGCGGCGCACGACGAGCCGTCGACCGTCGAGGCCCGCCTCGAGCTCGGCGCGTTCGCGTTGGCCCGCGGCGACCCGGTCGCGGCGGGAGCGTCGTTCCGCGAGGCCGACCGCGCGGCCGAGGCCGCGGGGTACGCGCCGGGCCGCGCGCGGGCGCTCGCCTACCTCGGCGCGCTGCACGTCTCGCTCGGGGACTACCCGAAGGCGCTCGCGTCGTTCCAGAAGGCGCAGCAGACGCTGGAGGCCGTCGGCGACCGCGCGGGGCGCGCGAACGTGCTCGGCGCGATCGGCGACGTCCACCGACGGCTCGCGGACTTCGGGAAGGCCGACGACGCGCTGGCGGAGGCGCGGCGGCTCGCGCAGGACGTCGGCGACCGCGAGGTCCTCGGGGCCATCGCGACCCACGAGGCGAACCTGCTGTTCTCGCGCGGCGAGCTCGAGCGCGCGCTCGCGGCGCACGAGGCCGTGCGGACGGCGGCGGCGAAGGCGGGGGCCCGCGCGGAGGAGGCGAGCGCCTGGGCCAACGTCGGCGCGGTGCGCGCGGAGCTCGGCGACCTCGAGGGCGCGACGGAGGCCCTCGAGGCGGCGCGCGGGATCGTCGAGGAGCTGGGAGACCCGGCGCTGGCCCGCGTGCTCGTGAACCTCGGCGACGTGCGGCTGCGGGGCCCGGCGCCCGCCGGGGCCGTGCCGCTGCTCGAGCGCTCGCGGGCGTTGTGCGAGGAGGCGAAGGACCGCGCGGGGGCCGTCGTCGCGACGTTGACGCTGGCGGAGGCGCGGCGGCGGATGGGCGACGCGAAGGCCGCGCTGGCGCTGCTCGACCGGGCCGAGCGCGACGCCGAGCGGCTCCGGGCCGACGACCTCCTCGTGCGCGTGCTCGCCGCGACCGCCGCCGCGCGGCTCGACCTCGGCGAGGCGGCGCTGGCCCTCGAGACGGCGAAACGCGCGGTGCCGATGATGGAGCGGCTCGTGCGGGCCCAGGGCGACGACGACGCCACGTCGTCGCGCGCGCAGTACGCCGACCTCTACGACGTGGGCGCGCGCGCGGCCGCCGCCCGCGACGACGCGGGATGGGTCGTGTACTTCCTCGAGAACGGCCGCGCGGGGTCGCTCCTCGACGCGCTCGGCGGGCGCGACGCGCTGCAGGCCGCGGGCCTCCCGGACGAGCTGCGGGCCGCCGAGTCGGCGGCCCGCGCCGCGGAGACGACGGCGTTGCACGCGTACGCCGAGGCCCTCGAGCGCGACGACCTCGCGGCCACGCGCGCGCGCCGGACCGAGCTCGACGCGGCGCGCGACGCCATGACGGACGTCGTGGGCCGCATCCAGCGCGAGCGCACGGCCGCGGCGACGGTGTTCTACCCGCGCGCCGCGCCGCTCGAGGAGCTGCAGGCGGGCCTCGCGTCGGACGAGGCCTTCGTGTGGTTCGGGCTGACGAGCGTCGAGGCGGTGGCGGTGGTCGCGACGAGCGACGCCGCGCGCGCGGTGCGGCTCGGGCCGACGGACGCGGTGGTGGCGGCGTGCGAGGCGCTCGTGCCGAACGACGCGTCGGCGGACCCGAAGCGGGCCGTCGCGACGCTGGTCGCGCGCGTGGTGACGCCGCTCGAGCTGCCGGCGTCGGTGAGGCGCGTGCTCGTGTCGCCGGACGGGGCGTTGTCGCTGGCGGCGCCGGCGCTGCTGTTCCCGGGCCGCGACGTCGTGCTGGCGCCGTCGGGGACGACGTTGCTGGCGCTGGCGGAGGAGCGGGCGCGGCGCGGCAGCGGCGTGCTCGCGGTCGGGGACCCGGCGTACGAGGCGGCCGAAGGCGGGCGGGCCTCGCGGTCCCGGGCCTTGGTCGCGCTCCCGGGGACGCGGGCCGAGGTGGAGGCCGTGGGGACGAAGGTGCTCGTCGGGAAGGAGGCGACGCCGGCGCGGCTGCGGGCGGAGGCGGCGACGCGGGAGCGGTGGCGGGCGATCCACGTGGCGTGCCATGGGCTGGTGGACGTGCGGCGGCCCGCGTTGTCGGCGCTGGCGCTGACGCCGGGCGAGGGCGACGACGGGATGCTCGCGGCGCGCGACGTGTTCGTGATGCGGTTGCCGGCGGACCTGGCGGTGCTGTCGGCGTGCGAGACGGGGCGCGGGCGGGTGGTGCGCGGCGAGGGGCTGCTGGGGCTGACGCGCGCGTTCATGTTCGCGGGCGCGCCGCGGGTGATCGTGTCGCTGTGGAAGGTGGACGACGCGGCGACGCGGGCGCTGATGGAGGCGTTCTACGCGGCGTGGTCGCCGAAGGACGGCGGGAAGGGGCTGCCGGCGTCGGCGGCGCTGCGGAAGGCGCAGGAGGCGGTGGCCGCCGATCCGCGCTGGAAGCACCCCTACTACTGGGCGGCGTGGGTGCTCTGGGGCCTCCCCGACTGACGCCGCCCCGCCGCCGCGCGGCCCCATGCGCGAGTCGGCGATCCGCCAATGTTCGACCGGCGTTGATTGGCGGATCGGACGGCGATCCCCCGGGACGCGAGGCCCGCTGGCCGGCTAGGGCAGTCCCGCCAATCGGTGTCCGGCACCAAATGGCGCGTCTGGCCGGTACGCGGCCGCCTTCCGGGACCGCGAGTCCCGCCAAACGGTGTCCGGCACCGAATGGCGGAACCAGCACGGGGGGATGGCGCGGGACGTCCGCCCCGACTAGGCTCTCGCCCCGGGTGGGTGCCCTTGCGAGGGCGTGGGAGGTCTCGATGCGTCGGTTCAACGTCGGTCGGTCGTGGGCAGTCGTCCTCGGCGGCGTGGTGGCCCTGGGCCTCGTGACGGCCGTCGTCGGGGCGCCCCTCGTCGGCAGCGGGCCGTTCTCGATGCCTTCCGCGGGCACGCCGCCGAAGGACATCTGGACCGGGCCCGCCTCGACGCGGGCCGGCGCGCGCGTGAAGGCGACGTCCGGGACCGTGAAGGTCGAGGGCACCGTCAACGGCACCGTCCGCCCGCTCGGCCAGGTGAGCGCGGGCGTCGACTGCGTGTTCGAGGGCAACTACGACAAGATCGCGATCGTCGGCATCGCCTTCCCCGCCCAGGGTGAATACGAGGTGCGGGCCCCCACCGACGACACGCGCGGCTCCGACCGCCTGATCGGGCAGGGCTCGGTCACGTTCCCGTCGTCGGGCGGCTCGGTCGGCATCTACGCGTCCGACGCGTCGATGCGGCGCCTGGCCGTGGCGCGGGCCTCGGGCGGGACGGTGTCGCTGCGCGCGACCCGGACGGGGTCCGACCTGGTGGCCGTGGACAACGGGGACTGGTCGTTCGCGATCCTGAGCGCGACGACCGGGTTCTTCCTGGCGTCGGGCGCCGGCGCGACCGGCGCGTGGGAGATCCACGACGTCCGCACGGCGTGCGGGCCGTTCAGCGGCAACGCCTCCGGCGTCGGCGGCGACGCCGATCGCGTCTCCCTCGACGGCGCCTGCCCGGTCAGCATCACGCTGTACAACCCGGGCCCGGCGACGGTCAACCTGACGTACCAGCAGGCGGGCCAGCCGGTGGTGACGCGGGACGTGGCGCCGAACACGTCGGCCGCCGCCGCGGGCGCCCTCACGCGGTTCGACTGGACGTACGCCGACCCCACGCCGAGCCGCGTGACCACGGTGCAGCTGACCGCCACGATCCAGTAGGCGGCGGCCGGGCACGATCGGCCAGCGGGCCCATGCCGGCGGAACCCCGAGCGGGCCCGGAAGCCGCGCGGACGGCGGGCCGGGGCCCGGTGCTATCCTGCCGCCGGAGCCCCGTATGCACCCGGGCGTGCCCGCCGTCGTCCCCCCCGTGCGACCGCCCTCGGGCACGACCCCGTGCCCGCGATGCGCGGCGCCGGTGCGGCCGGACGAGAAGTTCTGCCCCGCGTGCGCCCACCGCCTCCAACGCGAGGCCCCGGGCGAGGCCGGGCGCGGCTGGGGCACCCGGCGGTCGCTGATCCTCGTGGGCATCGCGGTGGCGGTGCTGGCGGGGCTGGGGGCGGCCGTCCTGCGGCCGGACCTGTTCCGCGGCCGGCGGCGGCCGCCGGTCGAGCGGGCGGGGCCGGTGTGGGAGTCGTACATCACGCCGATCCTGACCGTGGACCGGATGAAGGAGGACCTGATCGAGGTCTCGCGCGGATTCGCGTTCGAGGTGCCGATCGAGGTGCTGCCGGCCGACGAGCGCTGGCGGGAGATGCTCGCCGACCTGCGGACCCGCTTCCCCAACACGACGGACCTCGAGGCGTGGACGTGGTACCCGCTGCGGGTGCTGCGCTACGAGGTGTCGCGCGGGCAGTACGACGAGTTCCTGCGCGACGTGCTGGCGCACCCGGAACGGCTGCCCTCGGCCTGGCAGCGCGAGATCGACCGCGGGGACCACGCCGACGCCCGCGCGGCGGTGCTGGCCCACGTGCCGGCGCCGTGGCGGCCGGCGCCGCCGGCGCCCCCCGTCCCGTGGGTCCTCGTCGACGCCGACCGCAACCTGCCCGTGACCCACGTCTCGTGCCTCGAGGCGCAGGCGTTCTGCGAGTGGGCGTCGCAGCGGCTCGGGTTCACGGTGCGGCTGCCCATGGCCATGGAGTGGGTCCGCGTCGCGCGGGCCGGGATGCGGAACCGGCTGTGGCCCTGGGGCTCGGAGCCGCTGCGGTACGCCTGCAACAACCTCGCGGGCGGGACGCCGGTGAAGCCGGTGCACTTCCGCTACCCGGAGCCCGGCCGGACCGGCGGCGCCACCCCCGAGGGCATCTTCTCGATGGCCGGCAACGTCGCGGAGTGGGCCCTCGACCACGACCTCACGCCGCTGCTCGGCGCCGTCCCCATCACGCTCCTCGAACGCCCGCCGACGCTCGGCTGGAAGCCGTTCCCGCCGGGTCGCACCACCTCGACGGTGCTCGCGTACGGCGGCTCGTTCCGCCGCGGCATCAACGACTGCCGGGTGGACGTCTACGTGAAGTACGAGGCGACCGACTCGAGCCGCGACGACGTGGGCTTCCGCGTGGTGGCCGTCGAGGACGGCGAGTAGCCGCGATCGCGCGGCGCGCGGGTCAGGCGTTGCCGCGCGGCGCGGGCGCGAAGTCGCGGGCGCGCATGGTCACGCCGCCGGGCGTGCGCGTGAGCGTCGTCGAGCCGTCGACCTCGGTGGGGCGCCGCGCGAGGATCCGCCGCAGCTTCTTCTCCCACACGACTTTGACGCACTCCGACATGTAGGCGCAGTTGGTGGTCCGGCAGACGTAGGTCTCCGAACCGAAGCAGTCCTTCTTCTTCGACATGGGTGCGCCTCGACCCTCGCGATGGTAGGAGAGGTCGCCAACCGCCACAAGGGGGTTGGTGCCTCCCCTTCCGCCATCGGCCGGGATCGCGGGCGACTCAAGGCAGGCTCCCGTTCGTTCGGCGCCCGCTGGCATAACAACTTACTACTTCAGGACCTACGCGCGTTCCCGCCCCGCGCGAGCGACCGGATTCACGCCCTCCAGACGCCCGCTGCCACGGCCAGACGCGCGCATCGGTGTCCGGCACCCAATGGCGCGTTGGACCGGTACGCAGCCCCCCTCCGGGACCGCGAGGCCCGGCCGCCGGCGAGGGCAGTCCCGCCCATCGGTGTCCGGCACCCAATGGCGCGTTGGACCGGTACGCAGCCCCCTTCCGGGACCGCGAGGCCCGGCCGTCGGCGAGGGCATTCCCGCCAATCGGTGTCCGGCACCCAATGGCGCGTCTGACCGGTACGCGGCCCCCCTCCGGGACCGCGAGGCCCGGCCGTCGGCGAGGGCAGTCCCGCTCGAGGTGCCCCGCACCGACGGGCGGACACGCAGGGCGGAACGCGGCCGCGGGGAAACGGACCGGCGAAGGCCGGCCGGAAAACGATCGCGCCCCCCGGGAGGCCGGGGGGCGCGATCGCATCGAACGGTGAGGGAGAGGGTTACTCGCCCTTGGTCCCGACGCCGAGCGGGTGGTCGGCGTAGACGCCACGGGCGACGTCGGCCGGCATGTTGCGGACCATGCCGAGGGCCTTCATCGCCGCGGAGCCGACCGCGCCACCGGCCTTCGCGGCCGCCACGAGGGCGTCCACGTCGTCGGCCGAGCCGTCCATGCGGGAGAGGACCTGGCCGAGGGCGGTGGCCGCCGCGACCTTGAGCTCTTCCTTCGCATCGCCGCTCTTCAGCACCCCGGCCAGCGCGGCCGAGCCGCCCGCCTTCAGGTTGCCGAGCGCGCGGACCGCGTTCATCTTGATGAGGTCGCTCGCGCCCTCGGCTACGTTGTTCGCCAGGGGATCGATCACGACCTTGAAGTCCCACGCGGTGCAGCAGGGGTTCGTCGTGGCGAGGGCGTCGCTCGCGTCGGCCGCGACGGCGAGGGCCGCCGCGCGCTCCGCGTTCATGTCGCCCTTCTCCACGGCCGCCTGCACGTTCGGCAGGTAGGCCGTCGCGACGAGGGGTTCCTCGATGAAGCCGGCGAGCTTGTCGCCGTACTTCGCCGTGAGCATCTCCTTGCCGGCGGCGCCGCCGACGACCATGACGCGCATGTTCTTCGTGCGGATGTCGGCGAGGATCTCGTCGATCACGGCGAGCGTGCCCTGCCAGCGCTGCATCGGGATCGTGTTGGCCGCGTCGAGGTCGGCACGGACGACGACGACGTCGGTCGCCGGCGCGCCCTTGAGGCGGGTGACGCCACGGTGGCCGTCGCGATCGTCGGTGACGATGTAGCCGGCCTCGCGCAGGTCCTGCGCGAGACGGGCGCGCGAGGCGTCCTGGTCGTCGATCACGAACACCTGCCGCAGGGCCTGCTCGGACGCGGCCTGGGCGGCGAGCGCCGGGACCTGGGCCGAGTTCTCGAAGGCGCCGGCGGGGCTCATCCGCAGCGCGGCCACGGCGGCCGCGTACTGGACGCGCTTCTCGGGCGCCGCGAGGGCGCGACCGAGCGGGTGACCGGCGAGCGACTGACCGCCGTACGTCGAGGCGACCAGCTGGGCCGCGCCGACGGCGAGGTCCCACTGGCTGCGGTCGAGGGCGTCGGCCAGCGCGGCCGAGGCCGCGTCGAAGCCGAGGCTCGCGAGCAGGTCGCCCGCGGCCTTGAGGGCCTCGGGGGCCTTCTCGCCCATCGCCGCACCCTCGGCCTGCTGGGCCAGGAGCGCGCGGACGAGCAGCGAGCGGGCGCCGCGGCTGGAGGCGTCGAGCTTCAGCGCGTCGGACGCGCTCTGCTCGGCGAGGAGCGCGCCGAGCATCGAGGCCGGGACCTCGTAGCGGGCGAGCCCACCCTCCCACTTCCACAGGTTGTGGACCTGGTCGAGCTCCGCGAGGACCGACGGGTCGTTCGCGAGGTAGCGCTCGCCGAAGCGGACGTACGAGTCGGCGGCCGACATCGATGCGCCGTCCGGACGGATCTTCTGGATCGAGGCGGCGGCCTTGGCCTTCACGCCGTCGTCCGTGTCCTTCTCGACCGCGCGGCGCAGGGCCGGCAGGGCGCGGGGGTCACGGATGTCGCCGAGGACGACCGCGACGTAGCCGCGCAGGCGCGCGTCGTCGCTGGCCATCGCCTGCGTCAGCGGGAGGACGGCCTCGCTGCCGATGTAGTGCAGCGCGAAGATGGCGTTGACGACCTTCGCGGGGTCGTTGTCGCCGAGCGCGGGGAGGAGGTACGGCACGGCGTAATCGCCGTTCTTCGCCGCGAGCTCCCAGCCCGCCTTCTTGCGCGCGTCGATCTCGCCCGTGAGGGCCTGCTCGACGAGGGCCTTGATGGCGTCGGGGTCGCGCTTGCGCGCCTCGACCACGGGCCGGGCCTTGTCGAGGAGGTAGCGGACGAGCTTCTCGTGGTCGCCCCCGGCCGACAGGGCGCGCAGCTTGACCTGCTCGTCCACGTCGCGGAGCACCGCGTACACCTCGTCGTCACCCGGGTTCGAGGCGACGTACTCCTGGAGCTTCTTGAGGGCGTCCTCAAGCTTGCCCGCGGCGTAGTCTTCGAACGCGGACTTCAGCGCCGAACCGTCGGCCGAAGCCGTCGGCGAAGCGACCGCCGCGCCCACGACGAGCGCAGCACCCGCGACGAACCCAGTCATCCAGCGAAGGCCGGTCGCCTTCATGCGGCATCCTCCCTGCGGTCAGGACCCGACGTACCCCCGGGCTCGACGATCCCATACGCTGGCCCTGTGCCTCGCCTGCCCGACGAGGAGGAACCGGGGATCGCAGACCGGGCTAAGGGGCGGGAGTCTACGCGCCGTCGTTCCGCAGTGTCAAGAACCCACCCCGTGTCGGGAAGGCGCCGAGGGCGGGGACGACGCCCGGGCCCCGCGTCGGCGGGCCGTCGAAGGTCCCGGGAGGCCCCCCCGGTGCGGTCCCGTTCGAGCCCACCGCGCGGGCGGCCGGGCCTCGCGGTCCCGCCGCTGGGGGCCCGGAAACCCACGGGGGACCCGGGAACCCACTGGGGACCCGGAAACCCACTGCGTGCCCGGGAACCCACTGGGGACCCCGAAACAAGGTGCAGGGGGTGCGCCGGGGGGCCGATCCGACGGGGAAGGCCCCGACGGAGGGATCGCCGGATGGACACGCCGCCCCCGTTGCCCCGCCCCGGGCCGTCGGCCTGGGGCTGGCTGATCGCCACGTACATCGCGTCCGGGTTCCCGCTGGGGCTCGTGCGGGCGGTCCCGTCGGCGTACCTCACCGACCGCGGGGTGCCGCAGACCGAGCTGGGCCTGCTCGCCCTGCTGGAGCTGCCGTACATCCTGAAGTTCGCGTGGGCGCCGCTCGTGGACCGGTTCGGGTCGCGGCGCGCCTGGATCGTGTCGTCGCTCGCGGTGCTCGCGGGCGCGACGGCGCTGCTCCCGAGCCTGCCGGCGGCCGGCAGCGTGTCGGCCGGGCTGGCGGTGCTGCTGTTCGGGATGGCCGTCGTCAGCGCGACCCAGGACATCGCCGTGGACGCGCGCGCGGTGGAGGCCTTCCCCGTCGCGGCGTCGGGGCACGTGAGCGCCGCGCGGGTCAACGCGGCGCGCGTGGGGTACCTGCTCGCGGGCAGCGCGCTCGTCGCGCTCGCGGGGTCGTGGGCGTGGGGCGACGTCTTCGCGGTGGCCGCGGGGCTGCTCGCGGTGCTCGCCCTCGTCGCGACGCGCCTCCCCCACGCCCCGCGGCGGCCGGTGCCGACGGAGTCGTTCCTCGCGCCGCTCGCGCGGCTGCTCGCGCGGCCGGGGTTCGCCGCCGTCGCGGCGTTCCTCTTCCTCTTCAAGCTCGGCGACAACGCGCTCGGCGAGATGACGACGCCGTTCCTCAAGGCGAAGCTCGAGGCCGGCGGGGCGGGCTGGGGCAACGACACGCTGGGCGTCGCGCGGCTGCCGGGCATCGCGGCGAGCATCGTCGGCGCGGCCCTCGGCGGCTGGTTCACCGTGCGCCGCGGGATCGTGGCGGGGATCGTCGTGCTCGGCGGCCTGCAGGCCGCGTCGAACCTCGTGTACGCCGGCGCCGCGCTGTCGCCGACGCCCCTCTGGACGTGGTCCGCGGTGCTCGTGGAGCCGTTCTGCGGCGGCCTCGGGATGGCGCCGTACGGCGCGGTGATGCTGCGCTCGTGCTCGTCGCGGTCGCCGGGCGCCGACTTCGCGGCGCTCACGACGTTCATGGCCCTCAGCCGCCTCGCCGCCGGCGCGGCCTCGGGCTACGGCGCCGAGGCCTTCGGCCGGCCGCTCTACTTCGCGCTCACCGCCGCCGTCGCCCTGCCCGCGTTCGCCTTCCTGCCCGCCGTCCGCCGCTGGCTCGCCACCCCGCCGGACGCGGTGCCCGCGCGCTGACGCCCGCGCGGGCCGCGCGGCTCACCGCGCGAACAGCCGATCGGCCAGCGCGGCCTCGACGTCGGGGCCGGTCGCCGGCACGTGCAACGAGCCGAGGAGCGGCCGCGGGGCCAGCGAGAGCACGGGCACCGTCCCCACGGGCGACCGCCGCACCGTGCCGATCACGACGTCCGTCGCCGCCTGCGAGCACACCGAGTGCCCCTTCCACGCGCGCACCGACGACATCAGCAGGATCGCGGCGGGCCGCAGCGCCTCCGGCACCGGCGGCGGCGGGCCGTCGCGCCGGATCCGCACGACGTGCACCTCGACGCCCGCGGCCCGCCCGCGCGAGACGAGCACCTCGCCGCGCTCGGGCGCGTCGTCGTCGTCCACGACGAGCACGCGCTCGCCGCGCGCGACCGCCGGCACGCCGTGCACCCCCGCGAGCCGCAGCGCCCGGTCGGCCACGCGCGCCGGCACGTCGGTGATGCCCGCCTCCGCGTGGGACGGCGGCACCGACAGCCGCGCGATGCCCGCGTCGAACGCGCGCACCCGCGCGGCGGCGTGCTCGGCCAGCCGCACGAGGGCGGCGTCCGCGCCGTCGAGCAGCTCGGCGGCGAGCCGCTCCGGGTCGCTCGGGATGAGGAGGACGTGACACCCGGCACGCAAGGCCCGGCGCGCCGCGCCCGTCTCGCCGCCCTCGGTGGCGGCGCCCGCCATCAGCAGCGCGTCGGTGAACACGAGCGCGTCGCGCCCGCCGAGGTCGTGCAGCCGGCCGAGGATCGGCCCGGAGAACGTGGCGATGGCGCCCGACGGGTCCACCTCGGGGTACGCGACGTGCGCCGTCATCACCGCCGGGCACCCGGCGAGGAACGCGGCGGCGAACGGCACGAGGTCGCGCGCCGCGAGCTCGCACGCCGGCGTCCGCACGGACGGCACCGCGTCGTGGCTGTCGGCCGCGGTGGCGCCGTGCCCCGGGAAGTGCTTGCCCGTCGGCACGGCCCCGCCGGCGAGCGCGCCGCGCACGAACGCCGCGCCGGCAGTCGCGACGCGATCGGGGTCCCACCCGAAGGCCCGGTTGCCGACGATGGGGTTGTTCGGCTCGCTCCGCACGTCGAGGACCGGCGCGAACAGGACGTCCACCCCGACCGAACGCGCCTCCCGCGCGGTGAGGGCCCCGAAGGCCTCGATCTCGAACGGCGACGCCGCCATCCCCCACAACGCCGCGTCCGGCAGGACCCGGAGCCCCTTCACCTGCTGGCCCGCGCCGCGCTCCATGTCGCTCGCGACGAAGAGCGGCCGCCCCGCGGCCTCGCGCAGCCGTCCCGTCAGCCGCGCGACCGCGTCGGCCTCGCCGCCGAACAGGCAGAACCCCGCGCACCACGGCTCGCGGGCCCGGCGCAGCGCCGCCTCCTCCTCCGCGCGGGCGTCGCGGTCGAGGCGGATCCACGGGACGATCAGCGGCAGGGGGAGGCTCATCCCCCGATTGGATCGGCCGCCCGCCGCCCGCGGCGCACCGCCGACCGCCGCGGCGCCCGCCGTCAGGCCCCGCCGCCCGCCCGCCCCGGCCAGGTCGCCCCGCCGACGACCTCCCGGCGCGCCCCGGTGGCGGCCGGCACGGTGTTCGGGCGCCCGCGCCGGTGGGCCCACCCGAGGAGCGCGAACGCCACCGCCTCCTTGAAGTCGGGGTCGATGCCGACCGCCGCGGTCGTGGCCACCTCGGTCCCGGGCAGCTCCTCGCGCAGCCGGGCGAGCAGCGCGAGGTTGTGGGCCCCGCCGCCGCTGACGAGGCACCGGTGCACCGGCGGCAGGAACCGCCGGTACGCGTCCGCGATCGACGCCGCCGTGAACGCGGTCAGCGTCGCCACGAGGTCGCGTTTCGCGCGCGCCGACCGCGCCCGCGCGAGCCACGGCGCGAGGAACGGCGCGCCGAACGCCTCGCGCCCCGTGGACTTCGGCGGCCGCCGCCGCAGGTACGGGTGCGCGAGCAGCGCCGCGAGCGCGCCGGCGTCGACGGCCCCCGCCGCGGCCATGGCGCCGCCGCGGTCGAACCGCGCGCGCCCGCCCGTCGCCGCCGCGACCGCGAGGTCCACCAGCATCATCCCGGGCCCCGTGTCGAAGGCGACGAGGTCGCCGACGCGAGGCCCGACCGCCGTCACGTTCGCGATGCCGCCCACGTTCTGGCACGCGACGACGCGGCCCGGCTCGGCGAGGAGCAGGCGGTCCACCCACGGCACGAGGGGCGCGCCCTCGCCGCCCGCGGCCACGTCGCGGGGGCGGAAGTCGGCGACGACCGCGAGGCCCGTCCGCTCGGCGATCAGCGCCGGGTCGCCGATCTGCAGCGTCGCGCCGCCGCCGCCGCGCCGCGGCAGGTGCACCGCGGTGTGCCCGTGCGACGCGACGGCCTCGACCGCCCGCGCGGGCACGCGCCCGCGGCGCAACACGGCCTTCACCGCGGCCGCGAGGCGCTCGCCGACCTCGACGTGCAGCCGCGCGACCTCGCGCGCGGGCACGTCGGGCAGCGCGAGCAGCCGCGCGCGGAACGCCGCGTCGTACGGCACGGTGAGCGCGGCGGCGGTCGTGACCCGCGGCCGGCCGCCGGGCCTCGCGTGCACGCGCACCAGCGCCGCGTCCACGCCGTCGGCGCTCGTCCCCGACATCAGGCCCACGAACCACGCGACGTCCGCCGCGCGCGCGCCGCGGCGCGGCGGGGTCGCGCGGGCCGCGGACGCCGCGCGCCGCGCGGGCATCAGCCGTCCTTCGGCGCGGGGCCCGGCGGCGCCGGGGCCTCCGGGTCGCGCCCGTCGCCCGCCGCCGCGGCGGCCGCGTCCTCGGGGTCGCGTTCGGGCGCGACCTCGGGGCGGATCGGGGGCAACGCGTCGGGCGTCTTGAGCGACTTGCCGCCCATGGCGCCGAAGTTCTGCGTCCAGTACGACGCGGTGTCCGAGGTACGCGAGGCCCGGCCGACGCCGAGCTCGGTCCAGCCGCGGCCGAGCATGTTGCGGTGGTGGCCCGACGAGTGGTACCAGCCGTCGAACGCGCCCTTCGCGTTCATGAACCCCGAGCCGAAGGCGATGTTCTCGCTGCCGCCGGAGTAGCCCTCGATCGCGCAGCGCTTGCCCGGCGACTCCTTGCCCGGGGTCGGGCTCTCGTGCGCGAAGTAGTTGAGGTCGCGCATCTCGATGCTGTGGCCGCGCGCGGCGCGCGTGAGGC
This sequence comes from Planctomycetia bacterium, assembly GCA_016795345.1. GTDB lineage: Bacteria > Planctomycetota > PLA2 > PLA2 > JAEUHO01 > JAEUHO01. The sequence goes on from JAEUHO010000211.1 coordinate 13,625, forward strand.
GCTCCTCGAGCTTGACGGCCTGGCGGCCCATCATGATCCGGTACGCGTTGACGAGGCGGACGTTCTCCTTCTCCTGGCCCGTCGCGCTCGTCGCGACCTTCTCGTTGAACGCGAGCACGTCGCGGTCGTAGGGCTCCGCGACGAGGCCCGGGACGTCGATCGCCTGGTTGACGATCGCCTTCACCGCCTCGAGGTCGCCGACCCAGCCCTCCTCGACCTTGCCGAGCACCTCGTCCACCTCGCGCACGAGGGTCAACGCCTCCTCGACGCCGCGGTCCCACGTCGCCACGAGGTCGAAGGGGCGCTCCCACACCTCGCGCACCTGGTCGACGAGCGCGTCCACGCGCGCCTGGATCTCGGCCTGGTTGGGCGCGTAGGGGTACGGGTAGGCCTGGGCGTCGTCGATGAGCGCGAGGGCCGCCGTCCGCCGCTTCTGGAGCTCCTCGACGAGGCGCTGCTTCGTGCGGCCCGACGAGAAGACCTTGGCGGCCGCGACCTCCTTCGCCGCGGCCTCGCGCCGCGCGCGCAGCGCGGTCACGAACGCCTCGCGCGCGGGCGCGCCGAGGGAGAGGAGCTCCTCGTACGCCGCCTTGCGCTCCTTGGCGTCGCGCGAGCCCACGCGCGCGCACGCGGCGGCCACGCGGGCCTCGCGCACGAGCCGGTCGCGCTCCGCCGGCGCGACGAGCCGGCCCTCGTAGGGCACGTAGCCGCCCGCGGGGACGGGCTCGCCGCGCCAGCGCGCGAGCCGCAGGTCGATGGCGCCCTTGTCGCCGCCGCCCTCGACGGCGTGCAGCAGGAGCCGCTCGCACGCCTCCTTCGCCCCCACCTCGCGCAGCAGCGCGGCGACGGGCAGCGCGTCCTTCGCGGGCAGCGCGGCGGCCTCCACGATCAGCGCCGTCCGCGGCGCGTCGAACGCCGTCCAGCGCACCTTGGTGCGGCCGCCGCGGACGGCCGCGGTCAGGTACTCCTCGTCGGCGTCCACGAGCGACGCGGGGTACTGCGGCGCGATCTCGACGGCCACGAACCGCTCGGGGTGGGCCTTCACGGTCGCGCAGAGCAGCGCGAGGCCCGCCTTCGCCAGCTCGAGGTCCTCGCGGCGGGCGGCCACGCGCGGCGCGTCGGCCGTGCCCTCGACGATCGCGGTCGCGCTCGCGAGCGACGCGAGCGCCTCGCGGAAGCGGCGGCCGGCGGCGTGGGCGTCGGCGTCGGTGAGCAGCGCCGCGACGCGGGCGCGGTCCACCGCCGACGGCGACGGCACGGCGGGCGCGGGCGGCGTCGCGGGCGCGGGCCCGGGCCCAGGCCCGGGCATCGGGCGCGGGACCGCCGGCGACGACCCGTTCGGCTTCGGCCCGGTCGCGACGGCCGACGACGCGCCCGCGGCCGACGCGGCCACGGCGTCGTGGTCGTAGTCGGCGGCGCGCCGCGCGACGGCGCCGGCCGCCGACGTCCCCGCGAACCGCGACAGCCGCTCGCGCAGCAGCATGGCGCCTGCGCGCGGGCCGGACTTGGCGACGACGGCCTCCGCCTCGGCCGCGAGGGCCTTGAAGGCCTCGAGCGCCTTCGCGTCGACGGCGGCGCGGCCGTCCATCGCGAGCGCGTTCGCCGCGGCGTCGCCGGGCGAATCGGCGACGAAGCGGTCCCAGCGCTCGAGCGCGTCGGCGAAGCGGCCCTCGGCGGCGAGGGCGTCGGCCCCCTGCGTCGCGTCGTCGGCGCGCTGGGCGAGGCGTCCGCGGCGCGCGCCCTCCATGCGCTCGAGCGCGTCGGCGTGCCGCGCGAGCACGCCGGCGCCGTGGCGCGAGCGCAGCAGGTCGAGCTCGGCCGCGATGCGCTCGGCCGGCAGGTTGGCCGCGCGCTTCTCGAGGTCGGCGACCTCGGCGGCGGCGTTCTTGAGGCGCGTGCGGAGGTAGTCGGCCTCGCGCACGGCGTTGCGGCGGATGCCCTCGACGGGCGACGTCGCGAGGCGGTCGAGGTCGACGAGCGCGCCGTCCACGTCGTCGGCCGACTTCGCCACGGCGGCGTCGAGCTGCGCCTTGAGCGTCGCGAGCGACGCGCCCGTCTCGCCGCCGCGGTTGCGGATGAGGAACGCGAGCCCGAGGGCCGCCACGGCGAACACGGCGGTCACGATGAGCGCGCCGACGAGGCGCCCGCGCGACCCCCGCGGCGACGGCGCGGCCCGCGACGGGGCCGTCGCGGGCGCCTCGGCGGGCTCGGCGACCAGCGCCGACGGCGTAGGAATCGACGGCGAGGCCGACGCGGCCGCCGACGGCGCAGGCGTCCGCGACGGCGCAGGGGCGGCCGCCGGCGCCGTGGCGCCGGCGGGCCCTTCGGCCCGCGCCGCGGGCGCCGCCGCACGCGGGGCGACGGGACGTTCGACGAACGGGCGCGCGGGCGCGACGGCGGGTCGCGTCGCCGCGGGCGCGGCGGGCGCGCGCGCGGGGGCGAGTGCCGGCGCGGGCGCGGCGGCCACGGCGCCGTCGGCGAGATAGGTGATGCGCGCGGGGCCGACCTCGATCCGGTCGTTCGGCTTCAGCGCGACGCGCTTCACGACGAGGCCGTTCACCTTCGTGGGTCGGCCCGTGTTGAGGTCGGACAGCTTGTGGCCGCCGCCGGGCAGCGGCTCGATGGTCAGGTGCACGGCCGACACGTCGGGGGCGTCGATCCGCAGGTCGCACCCGGCCTCGCGTCCCACCCGCACCGGCGCGTCCCCGAGGCGGGCGTGCACGACCTGACCGGCGATCTCGATGCGCAGACTCGGCATGGACCCTCGCGACTCCGGCCCCCGCGCGAACCGGGGGTCGAAACCCCGAGTGTACCCCTCGTGACTCCGGTCCCGTCGCGCGCCGCGCAGGGACGCGGCCCGCGACGTCGCACCGCGCCGCCGCGGCGGCCCCACCGGCCGGGTGCGCCCGGGCGCCGCGCCGCCGCCCCCCGCACGGGCCTCCGGCCCCCCCCCGGTCCGACCGCGCCTCAAGAGGGGGCTTCCATCCCCCCGGGATCCCCGGTACATTCTTGGGGTCCGGGGGGGCCCTCCCCCTGCCCCCGGGGGCAGGTGAGGCTTCCCCAGGGAGAGTTCGCCCTATGACTGCGAACGCCGGGGAGATCCGAGAGCTCCGCACGCTCGAGGAGTTCCAGGCTGCCGTCGCCTCTGGCGTCGGCTTCCTCGTGGTGACCGACCGCTCGACGCCCACCCACGTCCATCGCGTGAAGTGCCCTGCCGTCCAGGTGCAGCACTTCGTGACGAAGGTCGTGACGAACGGCGCCAAGCGCGGCCGCTACTACCACTGCACGTCGCTCGAGGCCGTGCAGACGCGCTTCCGCTCCGCTCGCTTCTGCGGGGTCTGTCACCCCGAGCGACCGTAGCTCGCGTGGAGGCGGGGCGCACGACCGAAAGGTCGCAGCGCCCGCCACCACAGCCACTCCCGCAAGCCCTTCGCCGCGTGCCTCCCGGGCCGCGGCGACGTGCCGAGGGTTCCATCCACGATGCGCCGCACGACGCGGCGCGCCTCGTGGCGGCGCCACTTCCGCAGCGCGGGCCACGCGCTCGCGATGGCCGGGTCCTCGAGCAGGCCCTCGAGCAGCCACAGGCGGTCGAGGGCGTCGCGACCCGTCGCGGCGTGCCGGCGCGTGGCGCTCGCCGCGTGCACGCGGAACGTCGCGACGACGGCGTCCACGAACGCGACGCCGCCGACCGCGGCGAGGCGCGCCCACATCTCGATGTCCACCAGCTGGACGAGGCGGCGCGAGAAGAGCCCCGCGCGGCGGAGCGCGGCGCGGCGCATCAGGACGACCGAGGGCTCGCCGACGGGGTTGGCGAGCGCCTTCGTCGCGGCCCACGCCTCGAGCAGGCCGAACGCGGGCCGGAACGGCGGCGGCGGCCCGAGGAGGTCCTGCGCGCCCTCCACGTCCGCCGCCAGGCGGTGGAGGTCGGCGTCGGGGGCGCCGTCGGGGCCCGCGTCGACGAGGACGCGGCGGCGGCCGTAGGCGAAGGCCGCGTCCGGGCGCGCGTCGAGCGCGGCGAGCAGGCGCGCGAGGCCGCCGGGCTCGAGGTGGTCGTCCTGGCCGAGCAGGAGGAGCGCGGGCGCGCGCGCGGCACGCAAGGCCCGGTCCCAGTTGCCCGGGAGGCCGAGCCGGCGCCCCGTGACGACGCGGACGCGCGGGTCGCGCAGCGAGGCGACGACGTCGAGGGTGCCGTCGGTGGAGCCGTCGTCGGAGACGACGACCTCGAGGCCGTCGACGTCCTGCGCGAGGGCGCTGCCGACCGACGCCGCGACGAACGCGGCCCCCTGCCAGGTCGGCACGCACACGCTGACGCGAGGCCCGGCGGTCATCCGCGCCGCGCCGGCGGGGCGACCGCGCGGTCCACGATCGCGGGCGCGGCGAGCGCCGCGGACGAGAACGCGTCGTCGATGCCGAACGCGCCCTGGATCTTGGCGGCGAGCTGCTGGTCGTAGAAGCGCACCATGACCTTGATCGCGGGGTTCATGCGGCGCGCGTCGAGCGCGACCTCGAGGTTGGCCATGTCGTCGCTCGTCGCGACGACGATGGTGCGCGCGTGCCGGACCGAGGCCTCCTCGAGGACCGCGTCGTCGCGCATGTCGGCGACGAGGACCGGCACGCCGAGGGCGCGGGCGGCGGGCAGGAACCGCGCCGCCGGGTCGCGCTCGACGGCGACGACCTCGACGCCGCGGCGGCGCAGCTCCTCGAGCACCCGCAGGCCGAGGTGCCCGAGGCCGCAGAGGACGACGTGGTCGCGGTAGGTCGAGGCCATGACGCGGTTCCATTCTCGCTCGCCGCGGCGGCGGGAGGTCATGAGGAGGGCGAAGCGCACGACGCCCTCGCCGAGCACCACCAGCCCGAGGAGCGGGTAGAGGGCGTGGAGCACGTCGAGGTACCACGCCTCGGGCGGGCTGAAGACGACCTCGGCGAACAGCGCCATCCACGCGGCGTAGGCGGCGAGCAGCGGGCCCGGCCGGCGGCCCGCGAGCGCGGCGTGGGGCGTGACGGCGAAGAGCGCCGCGCCGAGGACGACGAGCGCGCCGGTGAGGAGCAACGCGCCGCGGAACTCGCGGGCGAGCGCCGCGACGTACAGGAGCGCGACGCGGAGGGGACGGCTGCGGCGGCCCATCGCCATGGCGCCCCCCCGTCAGGTCGTGTGGAGCACGAAGTCGAGGAGCTCGTGGGCCCGCTCGACCAGGAACCCGCCCTCGCGCGCGGCGAGCTCGCTGAACGCGTCGCCGCGGTGGCCGCGGACGCCCGCGCCGAAGATCGCGAACGGGACGGGGTCGTGGAGGTGCCGGCCGGAGTCGCAGGCGACGGCCTCGCCGGCGACGACGAGGAGGCGCAGGTCGCGGCCCGCGTCGATCTCGCGGAGCGCGGGCGCCACGACGTAGCCGTCGAGCCGCTCGATGGCCGCGACCTTCGCCACGAAGTCGCGCGAGTGCGACGCCTCGGCGGCGGCGTCCACGTGGACGAAGGCGAGGTCGTGGCGCTCGAGGGCGGCGAGCCCGGCGTCGAGCTTGGCGCGGAAGTTCGTGCCCACGGTGCCCGTGGCGCCCTCGACGCGCACGGCCTCGAGGCCCGCGAGCTTGCCCGCGCCGACGAACGTCGGGTTCACGCCGACGACGGCGGCCGAGAGGCCCGTGCGCTCGCGGAAGCTCGGCAGCGACGACACGACGCCGGGCCCCCACGCCCACGCCAGCGTCGCCGGGTTCTCGCCGAGGTCGCGGCGGCACTCGTTGACGTCGTGGCCCGGGAGCAGGTCGGCGCTCTTCGACACGGCCGCGACGAGGCGCGCCGTGCCCGTCCCGCGCGGGAACGCGGCCGCGATGCTGCGCCCCACCACCTCGTACGGCGAGACGGTCCGCACGCGCACGTCGCGCGCGCCGCGCCACACGAGCAGGTTGCGCCAGCCGTCGCCCGGCAGGAAGACGAGGTCGCCGTCGCCCACGCCGTCCGCGAGCGCCTGGAGGAGGAGCACCGCCTCCTCGCGCGAGACGTGCCCGGCCGTGGGGTCGAAGATCGTGTCCTCGTGCGCCGTCACGAGCGACAGGCGGAACACCTGGTCGAGCGACGCGACGGGCACGTCGAACGCCGCGGCGTCGAGGCACGCGCCGATCTCGGGGTGCGCGCGCGGGTCGATGCCGTACATCGCGAGCGCGAACGCGCCCTCCTCCGGGCGGACGTCCTCGGCGCACGGCAGCAGCCGCCCGAGGCGGCCGTCGCGCGCGAGCCGGTCGAGGGCGGGCGTCTGCGACGCCTCGAGGGGCGTGCGGCCGCCGAGGTCCTCCTGCGGCCGGTCGGCGACCCCCGACGCGATGACGACGAGCGTCTTCACGCGGCGTCAGGTCCCCGCGGGCGGGGCGGGCGGCGTCTCGCCGGGGAAGAGGAGGCGGCCGAACCCGGTCGCGGGGTCCACGACGCGGACCAGCGACCCCTGCATCGCCACGACGAACAGCTCGACGACGACGGCGACGCGCGCCTCGTGGAGGTGCCCGGCGTACGCGATCAGCTCGCGCGGCGACAGCGTCGCGTGGAGGTGGCAGGCGGCCTGGTCGACGTTGAGGCCGATGTTGCCGGTGAGGTTCCCGATCTCCATCCGCTCGTCGAACGTGCGCTTCAGGTAGACGCGCTCCTTCGGGTCGAGGAACCCGAGGACGGCGTGGTCCACCGACCCGAGGCCGGTCACCCAGCCCGCGTGGACGCCCCGCTCCTGCGCGAAGGCGGCGATCGAGCCGACCACCTCCTCGCCGGGTTCGAGGCGCAGGACGTAGCGGCCGCTTCCGAAGTGGTGGTATTTCATGCGGCCCCCGCGGCGATCGTGCCGCGTCGGCCCGGAACGTACCGGCCTCCCCCCCGGGGGTCAAGGCGCGCGGAACCGCTGTCGCCCACCACCCGCCGCCCCTCGACGTCGTCCCCGTGCGCATCCACATCCTCGTCAACCCCATGGCCGGCCGCGGCCGCGCGCCGCGGCGCGTCGCCGACCTCGAGCGCGCGCTCGTCGCGCGCGGCGCCACGGTCACCGTGCGGCGCACGACGGGACCGGGGGACGCGGCGCGCCACGTCGGCGCGCTCGCGCCGGGGGACCTGGACCGGCTCGTCGTCGTGGGCGGCGACGGCACGCTCCACGAGGCGGTGAACGGGCGAGACCGGCTGCCGTGGCCCGTGGCCATGGTCCCCCTCGGCACCGCGAACCTCGTCGCCCGCGACGCCGTCGTCCCGCTCGGCGCCGACGTCGAGCCCCACGTCCGCACGATCCTCGACGGCGCGCCGTGGGAGGTGGACCTCCTCCAGACCGACCGCGGCCGCGCGCTCGCCGTCGTCGGCGCCGGCCTCGACGCGGCGGTGGTCCGCGCGGTGGCCGACGTGCGCCGCGGCGGCGTCGGCGGCTACGGCAAGTGGCTGGTGCCGATCGCGCGCACCTTCCTCCGCTACCGCGCGCCGCGCCTCCGCGTCGAGGTGGACGGCCGCGTCGCCGAGGGCGGCGCCGTGATCGTGCAGAACACGCTGTGCTACGGCGGCCTCTTCACGCTCTCGCGCGACGCGCGGATGGACGACGGCCTCCTCGACGCCGTCGTCCTCTCCGACGCGGGCCGTCGCGACCATTTCCGCATGTTGTTCCGCGCGTACGCGAACCGCCTCCACCTCGACCGGCGCGTGACGATCCTCCGCGGCCGCACGGTGTCGGTCGTCGCCGACCGCCCCACCGACGTGCAGGCCGACGGCGACCCGGCGGGCGCGACGCCGCTGCGCGCGCACGTCCTCCCCCGCGCGCTCACGTTGCTGCGGCCCCCGCCGGCGTGACGCGTCGCGTCCCGCCGTCGCGCGGCCGCGCGGCCGCGCGGCGCCGAGGGAAGGTCTCGCCCGGGCGGCCGCAAGGGCCGCCCCTACGCAGAACGCACGCCCAATGCCATCTACGTGCATTCTACGAGATGTTCGACATCGACATCAACCTCGATCGGAACGCGTGCGGTCGATGGGTCGATCGCTGCCATCGATACGGTGACCCGTAGGGCGCGGCCCTTGTGGCCGCCCGCCGGTCGCGCCGATGGCCGACGCACGCGACGGCGCCGCATCGCCCCCGCCGCCGCGGCGTCGCCCGAGGACGCGGGCCACCGGGCCTCGCGTGCCGCGACGCCGACCGGGTCCCGATCGGTCCTTCCGCGTTCGATCCGGCGATCGCGGACACCGACGCGCAGCGCGCGGCCCTCGCGGCCGTCCGGGCGGCCGCGCCGACGGACGACGCACGCGACGACCCGTCCGCCGCCGCCGTCACCGCGGCGGTCGTGTGCCCGGGACCGCGAGGCCCGGTCGCCGCCGCGGCGTCAGGGCTGACGGGCGGCGGCGCGGATCGCGACGATGGAGGCGAGGAAGGCCGGCGTCGAGGCCAGCGTCAACATGTTCGGGCCGTCGGACGGCGCGCGGTCGGGGTCCTCGTGAACCTCCGTGAACAACGCGTCGATGCCCACCGCCGCCGCCGCGCGCGCCAGCGCCGGCACCTCGCGCCGGTCGCCGCCCGAACGGTCGCCGAGCCCGCCCGGGCGCTGCACCGCGTGCGTGGCGTCGAAGCAGACGGGGTGCCCGAGCGAGCGCATCACCGGCAGCGAACGGAAGTCCACCACCAGCGCGCCGTACCCGAACGAGACGCCGCGCTCCGTCAGGAGGATGTCGCGGCACCCGCCCTCGTGGAGCTTCTCCACGACGTTCTTCATGTCCCACGGCGCCAGGAACTGCCCCTTCTTCACCGCGACCGCGCGGCCCGTGGCCGCCGCCGCGAGCAGCATGTCGGTCTGACGGCAGAGGAACGCCGGGACCTGCAGCACGTCCACGACCTCGGCGGCGGCCCGGGCCTCGTGGGGTTCGTGGAAGTCGGTCAGCACCGGCACGCCGACCTCGCGCCGCACCTCGGCGAGGATCTCGAGCCCCTTCTCGACGCCGGGCCCGCGGAACGACCGCCCGCTGCTCCGGTTCGCCTTGTCGTACGACGACTTGTAGCAGAGCGCGACACCGGCCTCCGCCGCGATCGCCTTCAGCGCGGTCGCGTGGCGCAGCGCGTGCTCGCGCGACTCGATCACGCACGGCCCCGCGATCCAGAGGAGCGGCTGCCCGTCGCCGACGAGGTGCGGCCCGACGCGGCAGGGGGCGACCGGCGCCGCCGTCACGTCCGCGCCCCGCGGGCCCGCGCGCGGCCCCCGGCCGCCGGCTTCGCGGACGCCTTCCGGGCGGGCTTCGCCTTCGTCTTCGCCGCCGCCTTCGCCTTCGCGGCCGGCTTCGCCTTCGCGCCCGACGCCGCCTTCGCGACGCGCAGGCGCGCGAACGCGGGCCGCGCGTCCTCGCCGCGCACGAGGTCGGCGTAGGTCTCGCGCCGGCGCGCGACGGCGAACTTCGCGCCGCTCACGAGCACCTCCGGCGCGCGCGGCCGCGCGTTGTACTGGCTCGACATCACGAACCCGTACGCCCCCGCGCTCATCACCGCGAGCAGGTCGCCGGCCTTCACGTCGGGCGGGAACGGCCGGTCCTTCGCGAGGAAGTCGCCCGACTCGCAGACGGGCCCGACGATGTCGTGCAGCGGCAGGTCGGGCTCGGTCCCGAGCGGCGGCGGCGGGTCGCCCGCCACGGGCCAGATGCGGTGGTACGAGCCGTAGAGGCTCGGCCGGATCAGGTCGCTCATGGCCGCGTCCGTGATCACGAACCGCTTGTCGCCCGACGTCTTGCGGTAGAGCACCCGCGTGAGCAGCACGCCGGCGTTGCCGACGATCACGCGGCCGGGCTCGAGGATCAGGCGGAAGCCCGAGTCGCGCAGCACCGGCACCATCGCCTTCGCGTAGGCCGCGATCTCCGGCGCCGCCGCGTCGCGGTACCAGATGCCGAAGCCGCCGCCCATGTCGACGTACTTGAGCGCCGGCGCGTCGGCGCGCAGCTTGCGCGCCAGCGCGACGGTCTTCTCGAGCGCCTGGACGTAGGGCTCGACCGTCGTGATCTGCGAGCCGATGTGGCACTGGATGCCGCGGAGCTCGAGGGACGGCAGCGCGAGCACGCGCCGCGCGAGCGCCTCGCCGCGCTCGAGGTCGACGCCGAACTTCGACTCCTTCTTGCCCGTCGAGATGTAGGTGTGCGTCTTCGGGTCGACGTCGGGGTTGACGCGGATCGCGACGCCGGCCCGGCGCTTCACGCGCGCCGCCACCGCCGCGAGCACCTCCACCTCCTCCTCGCTCTCCACGTTGAAGGCGAGGATGCCGGCCTCGAGCGCCTGCTCCATCTCGGCGACGGTCTTGCCGACGCCCGCGAACACCACCGTGCTCGGCTTCGCCCCCACCGACAGCACGCGCGCGAGCTCGCCGCCCGACACGACGTCGAAGCCCGCCCCCGCGCGGCGCACCACGTCGAGCAGCGCGAGGTTGCCGTTGGCCTTGAGCGCGTAGCACAGCAGCGGGTCGAGCTCGGCGAAGGCCTCGCGGAGCCGCTTCACGTGCTCGACGACCGTGCGCACGCTGTAGACGTACGCCGGCGTGCCCACGGCCTCGGCGAGCCGGTCGAGGGGCACGTCCTCGCAGTGGAGCCGGCCGTGCTTGTGGTGGAAGTCGTCCACGGGGAACCTCGGGGGGAGCCGTCGGGCTCGGGGGGAAGCGGTCGAGGATACCCGGCACGCGGCGCCCGCGGCGGCCCGCGCCGACCGTCGCGGCGGACGGCGATCCTCGGGCACGCGAGGCCCGCGCGGCCGCGGCCGCGCGCGGGCCTCGCGTACCGGCGCGTGACGCCCGCCCCCCCGTGGCTACGCTGCGCCCGTGCCCGCCCCGTCCCCCCTCGCCGCCGTGTCGCGCGACCTCGCCCGCGAGGTCGACGCGATGACGTTCGCCCCGCCCGTCGCCTACGTCTACGACCCGCTCGTGTACGCGCGCGCCCCGCACGAGGCCTGGCTCGCGCGCTGGGGCGGCGGCCGCAAGGAGGCGCTCTTCCTCGGCATGAACCCGGGCCCGTTCGGCATGGCGCAGACCGGCGTGCCGTTCGGCGACGTCGCGAGCGTCCGCGACCTCCTCGGCGTGCGCGGCGACGTCGTCGCGCCCGCGCGCACGCACCCAAAGCGGCCCGTGCTCGGCTTCGCGTGCCCGCGGTCGGAGGTCTCGGGGACGCGGCTGTGGGGCTGGGTGCGCGACCGCTTCGGCGGGCCGGAGGCGTTCTTCGCGCGCTTCTTCGTCGCCAACTACTGCCCGCTCGCGTTCCTCGAGGCGAGCGGCCTCAACCGCACCCCCGACAAGCTGCCCGCGGGCGAGCGCGCGGCGCTGTTCGCCGCGTGCGACCGCGCGCTGCGCCGCGTGGTCGAGGTGCTCGGCGCGGGCCGGGTCGTCGGCGTGGGCGCGTTCGCGAGGGCGCGGGCGGAGGCGGCGCTCGAGGGCACGGGCGTCGTCGTGACGTCGATCCCCCACCCGAGCCCCGCGAGCCCGGCCGCGAACCGCGGCTGGGCCCCGCTGGTCGAGCGCGCGCTCGCCGACGCGGGCATCCGCGTCCCCTGAACGGGGCGCGCGGCGGGCCACCGGGCCTCGCGTCCCCCCGCGGGGGGCGCGGTCCCGGGAGCGTC
>JAEUHO010000214.1 GCA_016795345.1 Planctomycetia bacterium
CGGCGGATCTCCGCGACGAGCGCGGGGTCGCCGAGCGCCTCCGCCTGCGGCACGACCTCGTCGAAGTCCGCGAGTGCCTGCTCGAGGTCGCCGGACCGGAGGTGCACGACGCCGAGCGCGGTGAGCGCGTTCACCGCCGACGCGCGCGCGTCGAGCCTTCGGAACACCTCGAGCGCGGAGCGGTAGAGCGTCGCCGCCTCGGCGTACTGGCCGAGCCGCGAGTGGAAGCTGCCGACGGTGGACACCACGGTGGCGAGCAGCAGGTCGTCGCCGATGGCCGCGGCCTCGGCGCGCGACGCCTCGGCGAGCTCGAACGCCTTCGCCCACGCGCCGAGCGCCGCCTGCACGCCCGAGAGGTGGTCGAGCGACCGCGCGACGCCCGGCCGGTCCCCCACCGCGCGCCGCTGCGCGAGCGCGTCGCGGTGCATGCCGACGGCGCGCGGGTAGTCGCCGAGGCGGAAGTGGATGTCCGCGAGGTCGCCGAGCGCCGTCGCGTACGTGCCGACCTCGTCGTGCTCCTTCGCGGCCGCGAGCGCGCGCTCGAGGGTCGCGCGCGCGCCCGCGACGTCGCCGAGCGTCGACTGCGCGCGCCCGATCTCGCACAACGTGGCCGCGCCGGTCGCCCCGAGCCGCTCCTCGAGGACGAGCAGCCGCTGGAACAGGCGCAGCGCCGCCCGGGCGTCGCCGGTCGCCTGCGCCACGACGCCCGCGTCGCGCAGCAGCGTCACCTCGCCCCGCGTCCACCCGAGCCTCGCCGCGGCGTCCGCCGCCGCCGCGCCGACCGCGACGGCCTCCACCCGCTTGCCGGCCCGGCGCAGCGCGTCGAGCCGCAGGCGCGCGAACTCGATCGCGAGCACCGTGTCGGCGGGCGGCGCGACGCCGTCGAGGAGCGCGAGCACCTCCTCGCCCGGCCGGCCGGCGCGCGCGCCGGTCGCGGCCTCGACGACCCGCGCCCGCGTCGCCGCGGCGTCCGGGGCGCCCGCACGGCGTGCGGCGACGTAGGCGCGCAACGCCGGCGCGTCCTCGCGGGCGATCCCCGACGTGAGCAGCGTCGCGGCATCCAGCGCACCGGCCGCGTCGAGCGCGTCCACGACGAGCCACGGGTCCGGCGCCTCCGCGGCGCGCAGCCGCGCGAGCGCCGCCCCGTCCCGCGCCGCGACCGCCGCCCGGACCGCCTCCGCGGCCTCGCCCGGCGAGGGGGCCTTCTCCGCCCCCGGGACCTTCGCACCGGTCGCCGGGGAGGCCTCGACGGCGGCCTTCGGCGGCGGCGGGCCGGGCGACGTCACCTCGGCCGCCCGCGCGGTGCCCGCCGCGAGCGTGAGGACCGCCGCCCAGCCGAACGCGCGCCCGCACCACATGTTCCGGGCCACGCTACCCGGCGCAGCGAGGGGGACGCAAGGCCCGGCGGCCCCCGTTCGAGGCGATCGGCGCACGGGGGATTCCCGGTCCGCCCGCGTCCGACCGCGGGGCGCCGACGCGCCGACACGCCGCCCCCCCGGGTCCGATCCCGTCGGCCACCGGGCCTCGCGTCCCCACGGACCCGAGTGCCCCCGAGGCCTCGCGGCACCGCCACCCGGCGGCGGCGCGCCGGCCGCGCGCCGTCAGCCCGCCATCGGGTAGTCCGTGTAGCCCTTCGCGCCGGGGGTGTAGAGCGTCGAGAAGTCGGGCGGGTTGATCGGCTGGCCCGCCTTCGTGCGGGCGACGAAGTCCGGCGTGCAGAGGAACGGGACGCCGAACGCGACCGCATCGGCCTCGCCCGCGGCGACGGCGGCGGCGGCCTTCGCGGCGTCGTAGCCGCCGTTCAGCACGAAGGCGCCGCGGAACGCCTTGCGCAGCACCGGCGCCACGGCGGCCCCGGGCGTGTGCATCATCGAGCCCGGCAGGCCCTCGACGACGTGGAGGTACGCGAGGCCCAGCGCCGACAGGCGCTCGGCGAGGCGGCCGAACGTCGCGGCGGGGTCGCGGTCGGACATGTCGTTGTACGTGCCGCGGGGCGAGGCGCGGAAGCCGACGCGGTCGGGCGCCCACGCGTTCGCGCACGCCTCGGCGACCTCGACGGCGAACCGCGTGCGGCGCTCGACGTCGCCGCCGTACGCGTCGGTGCGGTGGTTGCTGCCGTCGCGCAGGAACTGGTCGACGAGGTACCCGTTCGCGCCGTGGATCTCGACGCCGTCGAAGCCCGCGTCGCGGGCGCGGCGCGTGGCCGCGCCGAACGCGGCGACGATGCCGGGGATCTCGGCGAGGTCGAGGGCGCGCGGCGTCACGTACGCCTTCTTGCCGAGCGGCGTGTGCGACTCGCCCTTGGCGGCGATCGCCGACGGCCCGACGGGCAGCTCGCCGCCGTGGAAGTCCGGGTGCGAGACCCGACCCATGTGCCAGAGCTGGAGGAAGATGCGGCCCTTCGCGGCGTGGGCCGCCGCGGTCACCTTGCGCCAGCCGGCGACGTGCGCGTCGGTGTACATGCCGGGCGCGCCGAGCCAGCCCACGCCCTGGCGCGAGACCGGCGTCGCCTCGGTGATCATCAGGCCCGCCGTCGCGCGTTGGACGTAGTAGGCCGCCATCAGCTCGTTCGGCGTGCCGTCGGCCTCCGCGCGGCCGCGCGTCATGGGCGCCATGAGCATCCGGTGGGGCGCCTCGACGGCGCCGAGGCGGACGGGGCGGAACAGCGGGTCGAGCGGCATCGGAACCTCCGGTGGGGCGCGGAGCCTACCGGACCGGTCAGGGGGTGGCCCGACCACGCCCGCTCCGCCGGCTCGGCGCCGAAGGATCCGACCCCCGCCGTGCCCGTCGCGGGCCTGGCGAGACCGGCGCGCGGCGGGAGGCCCGCCGCGACGGGAGGCTCGCCGGGCGCGGCAGGGACGCGAGGGGGATAGGCTCTATCCTCGGTCGATTCCCCGGAGGCCCGCGTGTCGCCGCCCCGCCTCGCCCTCGTCACCGGCGCCGCCGCGGGCCTCGGCCTCGAGATCGCGCGGGGCCTCGCGTCGGCGGGCCACCGCGTCGTGCTCACCGCGCGCGACCTCGCGCGCGCGACGGCGGGCGCCGCGCCGCTCCGTGCCGCGGGGCTCGACGTCGTGCCGCTCGCCCTCGACGTCGCCGACGCCGCCTCGATCCGGGCCGCGGCCACCGCGGTGGCACGCGAGGCCCGCGCGCTCGACGTCCTCGTGAACAACGCCGGCGTGCTGCTCGACGAGGCGGAGACGGCGCTCACGGTGCCCCTCGACGTCGTCCGCGCGACGTTCGAGGTGGACGTCCTCGGGCCGTGGGCCGTCACGCAGGCCTTCGCCCCGCTGCTGCGCGCCAGCCCCGCCGGCCGCGTCGTCAACGTCTCCTCCACCGCGGGCTCGCTCACCGACCTCGCGGCGGGCGCCGCGCCGGGCGCGTGGGGCCCGCCGGCCTACTGCGTCGCGAAGGCCGCGCTGAACGCGCTCACGATCCTCGTGGCGCGCGCGTTCGCCGGCACGCCGGTGCTGGTCAACGCGTGCTGCCCGGGCTGGCTCCGCACCGCGATGGGCGGCCCGGCGGCGCCCCTCTCCGCGCGCGAGGGCGCCGACACGCCGCTCTTCCTCGCGACCCTCCCCGTCGGCGGCCCCACCGGCGGCTTCTTCGCGGACCGCCACCCGATCCCCTGGTGACGCCGCGATCCCGTCCGGGCCGAGGCTCCGGCGTCAGTCCGGCAGGCCCCAGAGCACCCAGGCCGCCCAGTAGTACGGGTGTTTCCACTGCTCCCGGGCCCTCACGAACGCCTGCGCCTCTCGCAACGCCTCGGCGGTCGGGAGGCCCTTCGATCCGTCCTTCGGGTTCCACAGCTCGTAGAACTTCGTCATGAGCGCCGACGTGGCGGCGTCGTCCACCTTCCAGAGCGAGCAGACGACCCGCGGGCTCCCCGCGTACATGAACGCGCGCGTCAGGCCCACGATCCCCTCGCCGAGCACCACCTTCCCGCGGCCCGTCTCGCACGCCGAGAGCACGACGAGGTCGGCCGGCGCCTCGAGCCGGAACACGTCGAGGCACGTGAGGAACCCGTCGTCGTCGCCGGACGGGGTGATCGCGAGCGACGACCGCATGGGGCGCTCCGCGTCCACCAGGCCGTGGCAGGCGAGATGCACGGCGCGCCAGCGGGGGCGCGTCGCGAGGGCCGCCCGCAGCCTCGCCTCGGTCGCGTCCGCGGCGAGCAGCTTGAGGTCGCCGAACGCCTCGACCTCGCGCCGCGTCCCCGGCAGGGGCGCCAGGCGCGCCGCCGCGCCGCGGTGGACCTCGAGCGCCCGCTCGTCCACCCGGGTCGCGTAGTCGGGGTCGCCGAGCGCGAGCACGCCGTCGCCCCGGAGCGCGCCCTGGTCCCGCAGCCACCGATGGACCGTCCCCGACGGCGCGTACGCGACCGCGCGGTCCGGGATCAGCGCCGCGAACGGCACGTAGGACAGCGCACCCGACGGCGACACGAGCACCCGCCGCACGGCCGGGGTGAGGCCCAGGGGCTTGACGACGAGCTCGGCGAGGTGCGCGATCGCCGGCGACGGGTCGACCTCGGGCGCATCGAACGCGAGCGCGGCCACCGCGGCCTCGACGGTCCTCGCGGCGGGGAGGCTCACGATCCGCGCGCCGCGAGGCTCGACCACGAGCGCGCAGGCCGACGACGGGGAGAGCCCGTACAGGACGAGCGCGTCGCCGGGCGAGAGGGTCCCGCGCACGGCATCGACGGTCGCGACGTCCGGGTGGAGGACCGCCGCGCCGGCCTTCGCCTCGCGCTGGATCCGCGCGACCGCGGCGGCGACGCCCTCGTGGGCGCGATCGACCTCGTCGACCGCCGCGCGGAGCCGGGCGCGGTCGTCCCCGGCGGAGGCCCGCCGGAGCCCGTCCAGCGCGGCGGTGAGCTTCGCGCGTGCCGTCGACTCCGCGCGGCGCAGCTCGTCCGGGACGACCACGGCCTCCAGCGCGGTCCGGGCCCGCAGCGCGTCCAGCCACGACCGCGCGCGACCTTGCTCCAGGAACGACGCCAGGGCCTCGACGTCCCCGAGCGCGACCGCCGCCGCCGTCCCCGTGTCGTACGCGAGCGCCACGCGTTCGCGCGCGGCCAGCCCCTCCGTCGGCGCGAGGTCACGACCGGCCAGCGCGAGCCGCGCCACGGCGCGGCGGGACAGGTCCAGCGCCGCCGACGGATCCCGCTCCGCGAGCCGGAGGCTCGCGAGCTTCGCGAGGACCTCCGCGGTCGAGACCGGGTCGCGCAGCGCCTCCAGCTCGTCGATCGCCCGCTGGAACGCCTCCGCGGCCTTCGACGACTCGCCGAGGTCCCGTCGCACGCTCCCGACGTTGCCGAGCGTCAGCGCGGCGCCGCGTCGCTCGCCCGCCTCGGCCTGGAGCCGGCCGGCGCGCTCGTACAGCGAGAGCGCGCGCGCCGGGTCGCCGCGCTCGCGGGCCACGAGCCCGAGGTTCGCGAGCACCAGCGCGATGTTCCGTCGCTGACCGAGCGCCTCCCACGCCTCGAGCGCGCGCTCGAGGTACTCCGCCGCCTCGTCGAGCTCGTGCCGCGCGAGGTGGATGTTGCCGAGCTCGACCGTCTGGGCCGCGATCCCGGCGCGAGCCCCGCTCGCCTCGTAGGCCTCGAGGGCCTGGCGGTGGAGCCGGACCGACCGGTCGTAGTCGCCGACGTGGAACAGCATGGTCGCGAGCGCCGCTCGCGCCGCGGCCTCCGCGTCGGGCATCCCGGCGCCCTCGACCGCCGCGAGCGCTTCCTCGGCGACCGAGAGCGCGCGCCCGAGGTCGCCGCGCTGACGGTGGAGGTCGGCGAGGCTCGACAGCGTGCGCGCGCGCTCGACACGGTCGTCGGCCGCGTGCAGCGCGAGCGCGGCTCCGTACGCCGCCGCGGCCTGGTCGAGGTCGCCGAGCGCGGCGAACACGAGCCCGAGGTTCTGCTGGGTCCGGCCGGCCGCGGCGCGGTCCCCGAGGGCCCCGAAGACCGCCAGCGCCTCCTGATGGGCGGCACGCGCCTCGACCAGCTCGCCCCGCAGGAAGCGCTGCGCCGCCAGGTTCCCGAGGACCATGGCCGCGGACCGGCGGTCCCCCACCTCGACGAGGGTCCGGAGCGCGCGTTCGTAGCCCGCGACGGCCGTGGCCGAGTCGCCGAGCGATGCCCAGGCCATGGCGATGTTGCCCTCGGCGCTCGCGGCGAGCCGGCGCTCCCCGCGACGCTCGTGGATCGCGCGCTCACGGGTCCACAGCCGGATCGCGTCGTCGTACCGGGCCCCTCGGTTGCGGGCGTTGCCCGCCTCGAACAACGCCACCGACGCGCGGGCGATCCACCCCAGGCGTTCGGCGGCGTCCGCGGTGGCGAGGAACGCCTCCGCGACCTCGTCCGGCCGCCCGACCATGCGCGCCGCCAGCGCCCGCGCGAAGAGCAGCCGGACGCCGAGGACGTCGTGCCTCGCCGCCGCGTCCACGCCCGCGGTCTCCGCGAGGGCGTCCGCGGGCCGCTTGGCGACGATCGACGCCTCGGCGCGGGCGAGCAGCGCGCGCGTCGCGTCGTCGGCGGCCGTCCCGCTCCGCGACGCGAGGTACGCCGGCAACGCCTCCACGTCGGTGCGCGGTGCCGCCGAGGCGAACGCCCGCGCCTCGTCCGGGCGGCCGCGAGCGACCAGCTCGTCGGCCACGATCCACGGGTCGGGGCGGTCGCGCCTCGCGAGCGCCCGGAGCGTCGCCTCGTCCTTCGCGGCGATCGCCGCAAGCACCGCGTCCGCGACCTCCGCCAGCGTCATGGCCCGCATGGGGCTCGGCGTCGCGGGCGCGGAGGGCGGCGTGCCGGGTGCGGAGGGAGCCGTCGGGCCGGACCTCGGCGCGGCGGGGCCGCCCGGCGCGGGGGGCGCGTCCGAGGGACCCGGGGCAGGGGCGTTCGGCGCGTCCGCGCCGAACGTCGGCCGCGGCGGCCCCATCGTCGGGGCCGCGACCGCGAGGAGGAGCGCGAGGAATCGGCGGGGACGTCGGCTCACGGGACCCTCGATGCGCACCGTACGCAGTCACGCCCCCCCCGGCAAGGGGGACTCCCCCTGACGTGCGGAGCGCGCGGCGCGCGATGTCGCGGGATCGGAGGGCCGCACCGCCCGGCGACCGCCGGGGCGCGCCCCCCGACCGGGCCTCGCGTCCCGCCCCCCCGAGTGGAGCCGGCGAGGGGACACCCCCCTCTCTTCCCGTCGTCGTCCCCAAGGTGGAGTAGGGTGCGCGC
>JAEUHO010000250.1 GCA_016795345.1 Planctomycetia bacterium
GAACGTGACGATCGCCCCCAGGGTCAACGACACCTGGTCGCGTTCGCGCGCGCCGTCGAAGAACGGGCCGTCCCAGGCGTGGTCCCAGCGGACCTCCGGGCGCAGCCGCAGGTTCGTGAACGACGGGATCGGCCGCCAGTCGAGCCCGAACGTGACGTCGCTCAGGGTCGCGGGCGTGCCGAGGCGGGTGCCGTCGCGGTCGCGGAACCCCTCGAGCCGCAGCGTCCACGTGGCGCGCTCCGTCGGCGCCCACGCGAGGTACAGCGCCGCGCCCCACCACATCGCGTCGCCGTCGGGCACCGCGTCCTGCTCGTGCCCGACGTCGGCCGCGAAGGCGGCCTTCCACGTCGGCGAGAGGTCGATCGCCCAGACCGCGTCGACCACGGTCCGCAGGTGCCGGTCGTCGTCGGGGCGCTCGGCGCCGACGATGGCCTGGATCGTCACGGTGTCGCCGCCCTGCGGCGACGTCCACCCGAAGCCGAACAGGTGCGACCACGCGTCGTTGTTGTCGTCCCCCACGTCCCAGCCGCGGACGAGGCCGTACGAGAGCTTCACGGTCTTGTCCACCTGCCACGCCAGGAGCCCGCCGACGTGCGTGAACGGGATCGCGTAGCCGAAGAGGAGCCCGCGCGACGGCAACGGCACGTTCGGCTCCTCGATCACCTCGTACCCGAGCGGCGTCGTGAACCGCCCCACCTTCAGCGTGAGCCCGCACCCGACGGCCGCGCGCGCGACGAGGTTCGCCTCGAGGAGGTCCGCCTGCTCGTCGCCGTCCTGGTCGTCCATCCAGCCGGCGGCGTGCAGGAAACGGGCGTCCGTCCCGAAGATCCCTGCCACCTTGCCGCCGACGTCGAAGCCGCGCTCCTCGTCGGGCGTCCGCTCGAGCGCCAGGTACGCCTGGTTCAGGTGCACGCCCTCGGCGAAGTCGTCGAACACGCGCGCCTCGCGCCGGTCGCCGTGCGGCGTCAGCGTCGTCGTCGCCAACGCCGCGACCCAGCCGTACGGACGGACGCCGAAACGCGCGAAGTCCGGCTGGCGCGCCTCGAGGTACTCGGCGAGGGTCCGGGGCTTCGCCTCGTCGGCGCGGACGGCGGGCGCCGCCGCCACGGCGAGGGCGACGGCCGCGCACACGAGGAAGGGGATCGTCGAGGGCTTCAACGCAGGGCCTCCAGGGCGAGGTTGCGCTCGAGGACGTTCACGCGCGGCTCCCCGAGGAGCCCGAACGTCCGCCCGACCACCGCCGCCTCGACGAGTCTAGCCCGGTCCATTCACGAGGGATGCGCCGCGACCGGGGCTGAACGATGCACAGCGGCCGGTGGGGGCCGATGGATGCGACCCGGGCGCGGCGCGGAGGCGACCATGCCGACCGGTCCGCGGAGCGGATGAAGGCCCGAGCTGGCGCAGGGCCTGAAAGGGAGGCCGTGTTCCTGCACCACGCCGAGGAGCCTCC
>JAEUHO010000268.1 GCA_016795345.1 Planctomycetia bacterium
AGGGCTACGACCCCGTTGTCTCGGTGTCGACAGCGAGACGGAGGGCTACGACCCCGTTGTCTCGGCGTCGACCGCGAGACGGAGGGCTACGACCCCTGGGTCTCGAGGTCGCGGAAGGCGGCGTCGAGTGCGGCGTGCAGGGCGGGCAGGTCGGTGACGCCCGCGCCGGAGGAGCGGCTGAAGAAGTGGTTCAGGCCGGGCAGCACCACCACCCGGGCCCGCGGGCCCGCGTGGCGCTGCACCTCGTGCGGGGGCGCCACCACGTCGTGCTCGCCCACGAGGATGCGCGCCGGGACCGGCACCCGCTCGAGCCGCTCGATCACGCGCGGGTCCACCGCCGCGTCGCGGATGGGACGCCCGAGGAGGAGGTCGCCGAAGTCGCGCGCGGTCCGCGGGACCCGCGTCGCGGGCGCCGCCAGGACGAGCCCCGCGATCGGCGGCGCCGCCGGCGCGCGCACGGCCTCGAGCCAGAGCCGCGCGCCGTAGGAGAAGCCGGCCCCGTAGCGCGGGAGGCCCTCCGGCGCCCAGCCCGCGACGGCGTCGGACGCCACCACGAGGTCGACGAGGTGCCCGACCGCGTCGTCGACGTCGCCGTCGCTGTGCCGGACGCCGCGGACGTCGAACCGGAGCGCCACGAGGCCCGCCGCGACCCCCCGCTCGGCGATCGCGACCACCACGCTGTGGTCCATGTGCCCGCCGTGGCCGGGATGGGGGTGCGACACCGCGATGCTGCCGCGCACCGGGCCCGTCGGACGCATCAGCACGGCGTCGAGCCGGTGTCCGTCGGAGTCGAGGATCCGCGGCTCGCTCGTGTAGGTCGCGGTCACGGGGCCGGCCGGCCGTTCGCGCGGGACGTCGCGGGCGGGCGCAGCGGCATCCGCGCGAGCCCCAACGGACGCCCCGGCTTCAGCACGGGCAGCGCCGGGACCGGCCGGCGCGGCGCCGCGGCCGCGACGACCTCGGGCGCGGGCGCGACCACCGGCGGCGCGGCGGTGGGCACGTCGGCGGCCGAGACGTTCGACGCGGGGACGTCCGCGGCGGGGACCTCCGCTGCCGGGGCCTCCGCGGCGGGGACGTCTACGGCAGGGATCTCCGCAGCCGGCGCTTCCGTCGCCGGGACGTCCGCGGCCGACGGGACGGGCGGCGCCGGCTCGACGGTCGCGGCCCCCGCCGCCAGCGCCTGCGCGACGACCGCGCTCGCGGCGACGGAGCGCGCGTCCGCAAGCGTGGGGGCCCCGGCGTGCGGGGCGTCGGCGTGCGCGGCGTCGGCGTGCCCGGCGTCGATGTGTGCCGCGTCGATGTCGGCCGCGTCGGCGGCGTGGGCCTCGAGGTCGGCGGCCGCGACCGTCGGCGGCTCGTCGATCGTCGCGACCGCGGACGGCGCGGGCGCGGGTTCGGCCGCCGGCGACGGCGCCACGTGCGCGACGACGACCTCCGCCTCGGGCGCGGCCGCCGGCGTGGGGGGGGGCGCGTCGCCGTCGTGGGGCGGCCCGTCGAGCGCGGCGCCGTCCGCCGCGGCGGCGGGCACGTCGGCCGCCGGGCCTTGCGTCGGCCGCTCGTTGTGCGCGCCCAGCTTCTTCGTCACCGCGGCCGCCGCCTGCGCGATCGCGGCCGCGATGCCGCGCTTGGGGGGCGCCTTGGCGGGCGCGGCCGGCGGCGGCGTCGCCGCGGCCGGGACCCCCGCCGCCGAGCCCCCTGCGGCCGGCGCCGGGGCGCGGGGCGCGGAGGGCGTCGGCGGCGCGGCCGGCGCCACCGCCGCCGCGGCCGGTGCCGCCTCCGGGACCGCCCGCGCGCCCGCGTCCACCTCGGCGGCGAGGGAGGCGTAGTCGGCGGCGCCGGCGCAGTCGGGTGCGTACTCGAAGATGTGCTTGCCGTAGCTCGGGGCCTCGGCCAAGCGCACGTTCGTGCGGATCCGCGTGTCGAAGACGCGCTCGCCGTAGTGCGCGCGCACCTCGTCCATGATCTCGCGGGAGAGGCGGGTCGGGTCGACGAGCGTCGGGACGATGCCGCCGAGCACCAGCTGCGGGTTGATGCGGCGGCGCACCAGCTCGATGGTGCGGTCGAGCGCCGAGAGGCCGCGCATCGCGAAGAACTCGGTCTGCAGCGCGATGAAGACCTCGTTCGCGGCCGCGAGGGCGTTCAGCGAGAGCAGGCCGAGGCTCGGCGGGCAGTCGAGGAAGACGAAGTCCCACGCGTCGGCCGGGAGCTCGGCGAGCGCGTCGCGCAGCAGGACCTCGCGGCCGATGACCGAGGCGAGGTCGAGCTCGCAGCCGGCCATGTCCTCGTGCGACGGCACGACGCAGAGGCCCGGGGTGGCGGTCGGCGCGACGGCCTGCGCCACCGGCAGCCCCTCGACGAGCACGTCGTAGACCGACGGCCGGACCGTCCCCGGGGGCGCCTCGGCGAGCAGGTGGTCCGTCAGGTTGCCCTGCGGGTCCATGTCGACGAGCAGCACCCGACGTCCCCGCAACGCGAGGCCCGCGCCGAGGTTGACGGAGGTGGTCGTCTTGCCGACGCCGCCCTTCTGGTTGACGACCGCGATGATGCGCACGGGGAGGTTCCGGACCGCGACTCTACGCCCCGGTCGGGACATCGGTTGCCCCGTCGTCCTCCTCGACCGCTTCCTCCACCCCGGCCGGCGCGTCGTCGTCGTCCGCCGGGGGTTCGACCCCCGGTCCGCCGTCGTTCTTCATCAGCTCGCGGAGCACCACGGTCGCGAACGCGCCGGGGGGGAGGGTGAACCGGGCCACCACCGTCGTCGCGTCCTCGACCTCCAGGGACGCGTCGCGGAGGGGCACGCGGTACGGGCGCCGGGCGCCGCGGATGCGGACGTTGGGCTTGCGGAAGGCGTCCTCGGTCAGGCCCTCGCCGTCGAGGACGGCCCGCTCGATCGCGAGGGGCTCGCCCTCGGGTTGGCGCGCGTCGTACCCGGGCAGCGGGCCCGCCGGGGAGGCGCGGAAGTCCGCGGCGAGCGGGGCGTCGGCCTGCGCGTCGCGGACGAGGAAGAGCGCGCCGCTGTCGTGCAGCCACCCGAGGTCGCCCGGGAGGAGCCGGTCGTGGTCGTCGCGGGCCAGCCGCGCGTCGAGGCAGCGGTTGAACAGCCACGACTGGTAGGCCGAGACGTAGATCCGGCGCGCGCGTTTGCCGAGGGCCAGGAACGCGTCCTCTGCGGTCCCGCCGCGGAGCAGGGCCGAGATCGCCTGCTTCTGGACGCGGTGCTTCATCGGGAACAGGTCGAACGCCGCCGCGAGGTCGCCGCGGTCGAACGCCTCGCGCGCCTCGAGCACCCGCGTGTCGCCCTCGCGGCGGTGGGGGCGCCCGCACAGGTGCGAGAGGAACCCCGCCCAGTCGTCGGTCACGACGGCCCGGCCCAGGAGGTGGCCGTCCTGCTTCAGGCCGAAGCGCTGGGTGCCGTATGCGTTCGGGACCCCGCGGCGCACGAGGGTCGCCAGGGCCTCGCGGGCCGCGTCGAGGTGCGCGAGGTTCGCGTCGCGCACGCGGATCGTGAACCGGTTGCCCCGGAGGTGCCCGATCCGGAGGCGCGACGGGTGGCGCTTCGCGGAGAGCACCTTGATCTTCGGGTGCCGGATCGCGAGCAGGCGCTCCGGCGAGACGCGCTGGACCGACATCAGCTGCCGCGTGACCGCCCGCGCGTCCTTGAGGCCGGCGTACCCGATGCTGTGCTCGCTGACCTTCGCGGTCTTGCTCACCCAGAGGAGGGCCTCGAACGTGGACGTGCCGCGCTTCTCGAGCTCGAACAGGACGTGCTCGCCCTCGCCCAGCGCCCCGTAGAGGGGCAGCTCCTCCACGAGGAAGTCGTCGTTCGTCGCCCGGATGCGCCCGCCGACGCCGGGTAGGCCCTCGGTCAGGCGACGGGTGCGGGCCGGGCCGTCCAAGGGGCCGTCAGGGCCTGGGACGAGACGAGCTCGTCGAGCCCGGCCCGGACGACCCTGTCGCGGGAGGGCGCCTCACTTGGGCTCTTCGAGGATGCGGAACGACTTGAAGATCTCGGCCACGTCGGCCTTGTACTTCTCGAAGCCGTCCTTGCGCGCGGTCACGCGCATGACGAAGGTCCGCGCGTCGTACGTGAACGTCCACTGGCACTGGATGTCGGTGCCGACGCGGGCGAGGTTGCCCCGCATGCCCCAGCGCCACGCCTCCTTCACGCGCTGCCCGCCGACCTTCGCCGCCTTCACCTCGGTCACCACGCCGAGGCGCTCGACGTCGGCCTTCGACAGGCCGTTCTTGAGGTCGTCGGGCGGCGGGCGCTTGAGCTCCTTCTTCTTCGCGACGTCGGGCAGCGAGAGGAAGGGCGTCTTCTCGGAGTTCGTCGGGAACGGGATCAGCTCGATGGGGCCCTCGGGGTGGCTGTTGAAGAAGTTGGTCCCGAGGTTCTTCATCCAGTCGTCGAGGTCGAACGCGGTCGTGCCCGCGCGGCCGACGCGGTAGACGAGCAGCTCGACGATGCAGTCGCTGCCCGCGTCGACCGCGCTCATGTCGAAGCCGACGTTGCGGTCGGACTCCTTGCTCCGGTCGAGCTCCTTCAGCTTGAACTTCGCGGGCTTGACGACCTCGAACCCCATGGCGAGGTCCTTGACCGGCTCGCGCTTGCTCTCGGGCTTGTCGCCCTTCTCGCCGCCGTCGTCCGCCGGCGCCGACGGCGGGGGCTTCTTGGCCGACAGCGCCTCCGACTTCAGCACCTCGAACGACAGCTCGATCATGTCGACGTCGTCCTTGAGCTTCTCCCGGTCCTTCGGCGTGGACCAGCGCCAGATCGCGAGGCGCGTGAGCTTCTTGCGCAGGACGAACACGAACTGCACCGCGACGCAGGGGGCGTCGTTGCCGCCGAGGTTGCCGCTCGGCGCCTCGACGATCAGCTTCGCGGCCGGCAGGCCCGCGATCCGCGTCTCGCCCTCGACCTTGTAGGCCGGCCACGCCGCCGGGTCGCGGCCCCAGCGCGACATGACGAGCCGCCGCACGTCGGGGGTCTCGGCCAGCGTCACCAGCGCCTTGTCGAGCTTGTCGTAGGCCGCGCCGATCCGGGCGTGGAGGTCTTCGGAGACCTCGTCCACCCGCTTGGCCTGCTCCTCGAGCAGCTGCCAGTCCTTCAGCCAGTCCTCGTACTCGGCGGGCAGGCCCGGCGCCGTCTTCGGGCCGACGTCCTGGACCGACAGCATGAGGCGCGCGCCCTGCCCGGTGCCGGCGGTGCCGTCGTGCAGCGTCGCGAGCTTGCGCTCGCCCGCCTTGACGACGCCGAGGTCGGCGAAGTGGCTGACGTCGGCGAACTCCCACGAGTCCGGCATCCGGAGCAGGTAGTTCCCGACGTCGTCGTCGGCCACCTTGTCCGCGACGGCGCGCGGCGCGGGGACGGCCGCGACCACGGCGGCGCAGGCGAGCAGGAGCAGGGACGATCGGAGACGGCGCATCGGGTTGCCTCGCGACGGGCCGGGACCGCGGGGCCCGGCGGCCGTCGAGGTCACTTGAAGTTGATCGTGTTCTGGAGGTCCTTCCAGTCGCCGGCGAGCGTCTTCTCGGCGTCCTTCCCGCCGTACTGGGCGCGGATCCAGACGATGTCCTTGCCGGCCTTGACGACCCAGCCCTTCTCGAGGAACGGGAACCCGTCCTTGTCGCCGCGGAACTCGTAGGTGTGGCCCTTGCCGTTCTTGAAGCTGCCTTCCTTGGAGTTCGCCTTCTCGCCCTTCCCGCGCGTGTCCGTGTTGGTCAGGTCGGTCTTCCAGTCGTTCTCGTGCTTGTCGATCATCGACTGCAGCGTGAACGGCGGCGAGCCCTTTCCGATCTTCTCGGCGCTGTCCTTGATGATCGCGACGAACAGGTAGGCGCCCGGCTTGCGCACCTCGGCGGCGAACAGGTAGCCCTGGGCGCCCGAGATGCTCAGCTCGCCGAACTGCGGCGGCTTCTTCAGGTTGACCGAGCCGATGATCTCGCGCTTCTTGCCCAGGTCGCGCCAGTTCTTGCGGTCGGACGTCGTCGTCTGGAACGGCGCGAGGAGCGGGCCGCGGATGCCGACGGTCGTGTCGGCCCACGCGAGCCCGTTGACCAGCGCCTTCATGAAGTCCGACTCGGACGACTCGGCGCCCTCGTGGGCGGTGATCAGGAGGCGGTACAGCTGCTGCTGGAGCGTCACGAAGTAGAAGCGGAAGAACAGCGGCCGGCCGTCCTGGTTGGCCTTGCCGGACAGCGAGTAGTACGCGCCGCGCGCGTTGCCCACCTTGCAGTCCGCGTCGATGTTCGGGATCGGCGTCCCGTCGAAGTTCTGCTTCGCGAAGTCGTCGAAGTTGCCGTCGTTCTTGACGATGCCCGCGGGCGGGATGTCGGCCGTGTCCACCTTCGGCAGCGTCAGCTCGGCCACGATCAGCGGCGCGTCGTTGAGCGTGAGCACCGCGGCGGCGAGCAGGCCGTTCTGGCCGCGCTCGAGGCCGGGGTTGCCCTGCGGCGCGAAGCCCCACTTCCACACGCGCTCGGGATCGCCGTCCTTCACCGGCGGCGCCTTGCGCTCGCCGCCCTCGGGCAGCGTCCACGTCAGCCCGACGTTCGGGAACTCGCGCTTCATCGCGTTCGCGGGCGCGCCGCCGCCGTCCGCGGCCGCCGGCGCCGACAGGACGCGGTACCCCGCGAGCACCTCGTCGATCTCGCTGCCGACGTCGGCGTGCGCGGCGTTGACCGACATCACGCTCACCTGGTGGTAGTTGTCGCCGACGATCCCCGCGCGCACGAACCACTTGACCGACGAGCCGTTCTCGGCCTTCCCGAGGATCGTCACGGCCTTCGCGCCGACGCCGGCCCACGACACGTCGTTCTCGTCCACCTCGGTCTCGGTGAGGACCTTCAGCTTGTTGTCCTTCATCATCGAGACGAAGGTGTCGAGCGTGGCGCCGGCGGCCGGCTTCACGAACACGTTCGCCGTGCACTCGACGCCCGCCGAGACCGGGCGCTTCGCCTTCGCGTGGTAGCCGGCCTCGCGGTCGGAGGCCGACGGCTCGACCACGTCCCAGGCCGCGGGCAGGGTCCAGGAGAAGTCGTGCTCCTTGTCGGTCACGACCTTCTGCGCGGCGTCCTCCGCGGAGGCGACGCCGCGCAGGAGGAACGGGACGAGCAGGGCACCGACGAGGGCCGCGAATCGGGTACGCATGGCGAGGGAAGTTCCAGGGGCGCGGCGGATCGCGACGGACCCGGCGCAGCCCCCGATTCTACCCCCCGCCGGTACCCCCCGGACAGAGGTCGCCCCGCCCGCCCGAGGGGGCGGCGCGGCGAGGGTCGGACCGCGACGATCCCGTCTCCGGGGAGGGGGGCATCGCGCCTCCCCGCCACCGCGGACCCGCGACGGGACGCGGAGCGATCCTCCGGGACGCGAGGCCCGGTCGCCGCCGGCGCGACCGTCGGCCGCGCGGTCCGCGTGGCGTCGCGTCGGCCGCCGGGCCTCGCGGTCGCGGGACACGACCGCGGCCGCGAGGTCCGGTGGGACCGTCGCGGCCGCGGAGGGGGAACGGGCGCGGCGGCTACTTGCCGTCGGGCGCGAGCGGCAGCACCTGCTGGCCGTCGCCGTTCGTGTCGTCCTCGTGGACGACGCGCGCGACCGAGACGATCTTGTCGCTCTCCTCGAGGTTCATCAGCCGCACGCCGCCCGTGGAGCGGCCGATCACGCGGATGCCGGAGACCGGCTGGCGGATCGTCTGGCCCTTCTGGGTGATGCAGATGATGTCGTCCTGGTCGGTGACCGGCTTCACGGCGATCACGTCGCCGTTGCGCTCGATCAGGTCGGGCGAGAGGTTCTTGAGGCCCTGGCCGCCGCGGCCCTGGGGCTCGCCGCCGCGCAGGTACTCGTCGAACGACGTGCGCTTGCCGTAGCCGTTCTCGCAGACCGTGAGCAGCGACGCGGTGTCGTCGACGACGGCCATGTCGACGACGCGGTCGTTCTTCTCGACGCGGATGCCGATGACGCCGTAGGCCTGGCGGCCCATGGGGCGCACGGCCTCGTTGACGACGAAGCGGATCGCCATGCCCTTGGCGGTCGCGAGCACGACCTGCTGGCCCTCGCGCATGAGCGCGACGCCGACCACGGCGTCGCCCTCCTCGAGGCCGAGCGCGATGATGCCGCCGCGGCGGATGTGCTGGAACTCGCCGAGGGAGGTCCGCTTCACGTAGCCCTTGCGGGTCGCGAAGAGGATGAACTGCTCCTCGTTCTCGAGGTCGCGGATGGGGAGGAGCGCCTGCACGCGCTCGCCCGCGCCCATCTCGAGGAAGTTGACGATGGCCCGGCCCTTCGCGTACCGGCCCATCTCGGGCAGGTTGAGGACCTGGTCCTTGTAGACGCGGCCGCGGTCGGTGAAGCAGAGCAGCCAGTCGTGGGTGTTGGCGATGAGGAGGTGCTCCATGAAGTCGCCCTCCTTCGCCTCGCCGCCGATGATGCCCTTGCCGCCGCGCTGCTGCTTGCGGTAGGTCTCGAGCGCGGTGCGCTTGATGTAGCCCTCGTGCGAGAGCGTGACGGCCACGTTCTCGGACTGCACGAGGTCCATCAGGTTGAGCTCGCCGGCCTCCTCGGCGATCTCGGTGCGGCGCTTGTCGGCGTGCCGCTCCTTCAGCTCGGCGAGGTCCTCCTCGATCAGCTGGAGCACGAGCTTCTCGTCGCCGAGGATCGCCTTGTACTCGGCGATCTTGGCGAGCAGCTCCTTGTGCTCGGTCTCGAGCTCCTTGCGCTCGAGGCCCGTGAGCTTCGAGAGCGTCATCCGCAGGATCGCGTCGGCCTGCAGCACGGAGAAGTCGAACTGGTCGACGAGCCCCTGCTTCGCCGTCGGGGTGTCCTTGCTCTTGCGGATGAGCGCGATCACCTTGTCGATGATGTCGATGGCCTTGAGGAGGCCCGCGACGATGTGCTCGCGCTCCTCGGCCTTGCGCAGCAGGTACCGCGTCCGCCGGGTGATGACCTCCTTGCGGTGCCGGATGTACTGCTCGAGGATCGCCTTCAGCGGCAGCAGCTCGGGCTTGCCGTCGACGAGCGCGATCATGATCACGCTGAAGGAGTCGCGCAGCTGCGTGTACTTGTAGAGCTGGTTGAGGACGATCTCGGGGTCCTCGCCGCGCTTCACGACGACGCACAGGCGGATGTCGTCCGCCGACTCGTCGATGATGTCGGCGATGCCGGTGATCTTGTCGTCCTTGACGAGGTCGCTGATCTTCTCGATGAGCGTGCGCTTGTTGACCTGGTAGGGCAGCTCGTCGATGACGACCTGCTGCTTGCCCTGCCGGCCGCTCTCGACGTGGCACTTCGCGCGCACGTCGAGCTTGCCGCGGCCCGTCTCGTAGGCGGCCTTGATCGCGCCGCGGCCGCAGATGCGCCCGCCCGTCGGGAAGTCGGGGCCCGGGAGCTTCTTCATGAGCTCCGCGGTCGTGCAGTCGGGCTTGCGCAGGACGAGCGTGATCGCGTCGCACACCTCGCCGAGGTTGTGGGGGGGGATCGACGACGCCATGGCGACGGCGATGCCGGACGCGCCGTTGACGATCAGGTTCGGGAACAGGCCCGGCAGGACGGTCGGCTCGGTGCGCGTCTCGTCGTAGTTGGCCTTGAGGTCGACGGTCTCCTTCTCGAGGTCGGCGAGGAGGTCCGTCGCCGCGCCCGTCATCCGCGCCTCGGTGTACCGCATGGCGGCCGGCGGGTCGCCGTCGACGTTGCCGAAGTTGCCCTGGCCCTCGACCAGCGGCGTGCGCATGTTGAACGACTGCGCCATGCGCACGAGCGTCGGGTAGATGACGCTCTCGCCGTGCGGGTGGTAGTTGCCCGAGGTGTCGCCCGCGATCTTCGCGCACTTGCGCGTCTTCGCGCGGGGCCCCAGGTTCAGGTCGTTCATCGCGACGAGGATGCGCCGCTGGCTCGGCTTGAGCCCGTCGCGGACGTCGGGCAGCGCCCGGTCCACGATCACGCTCATCGCGTACCGCAGGTAGGACGACTTCAGTTCGTCCTCGATCTTGATCTCGTGGATCCGCTCACCGAGCATGGAACGTCTCTCCCGGAGCTGCGCGGTCTCAAGGCTGGCGATCTGGGCGAACCCGAACCGCCGGGCGGGCCACCCTCCGGCGACCCGATCGGCGGTTGGTTTCCGCGAGCAACGCGCCGGCTGTCCCCGCTCGTTCGGAGCGAGGCGCAGGCGCGTAACTCTCGGCGGAGCATGGACTTAGAGCGTCCATGCCCGAAGCCGTGTAGTGTACCGCAGCCCCCCCCCAGTCCCCATCGGATTCTGGCCACCTGCCGGGGGGGACGAAGCCCGCCCGCCCCCGCGTCGAATCGAGGTCCCATGCCCCCGACCGCTCCCGCCGAAGCGCCGGCCACCGGGCCTCGCGTACCCCCTCGTCGACCGTGGTCCCGACTTCGGGGTGCGCGCGTCGCCACCGGGGGGCTCGCGCTCGCGCTGGCCGCGCTCGCGGGGTGCGGGCGGGAGGCCGCCGTCGGCGGGGCGGGGCGGCGGGTCGAGGGGCCCCCGGGGCGCGGCCTGACGCAGATCGTCGTGTCGGGGACGCCGTACGAGATGGGGGTCCACCAGGGGCGGCTGCTGCGGGACGCCGTGCGGGCCCGGGTCGCGCGGGCGCTGCCGGACGAGGTGGCGGGCGTGGCGGCGGGGTACGCGAGGCCCGTGCGCGACCTGCTGCCGGTGGGGGCGTGGGACGAGCTGCGGGGGATCGCGGAGGGGGCGGGGGTGTCGGTGGACGACCTGTTCGACCGCGAGCGGGCGCGGGAGATCCAGCGGTGGCACGCGCCGGCCACGGAGCCGGGGCTCGCCTCGTTCGCGTCGGCGCCGGGCGAGGCGCCCTGTCTCGCGGTGGCGTTGCCGTGGGCGGCGAGCGCCGTGGGCGCGGCGTTCGGCCGCGGGGCGGCGGGTGCGTCGGCGTGGGACGAGCTGGTCGTCGTCGAGCGGCACCCGGCGGGGGGCACGGCGACGCTCGTGATCGCGGCGCCGGGGTCGGTGGGCGGGATCGCCGGGGTGTCGGCGCGCGGGGTGGTCGCCGCGTTCGGGGAGGACCCGTCGCGGTCGCCGGAGCAGCGGTCGCTGCGGGGGGCGCCGTTCCCGGTGGGGTTCCGGTACGCGCTCGAGCGGGGGGCCGACGCCGACGCGGTGGTCGCGGCGCTCCCGCGGACGCTCGGGCACCGGGTGGTGGTCGCGGACGCGGCGAACCGACGGGTGGACGTGTTGTTGGCGCTCGCGGGCGAGGATCCGGTGGCGTCGCCGGCGCAGGCGTGGGTGCTGCGGCCGGCGGGTGGGCCGGACCCGAAGACCGATCCCGCGACGGCGGCGAACGTCGAGGCGCAGGACCGGAAGCTCGCGTCGTACAGCGCGCGGCCCGGCTGCGCGGACGCGGCCGACCTGGCGGAGGCGGGGATGCCGCCCTCCCCGGTGGCGGGGGCCGTCGTGGTCCTGTCCCCGGCCGGGTGCTCGATCCTCCTGGACGCGCAGGAACCCGCGACGCACACGTTCGCGAAGTAGGGCTTCGCGGAACCAAGGGCAACGACCCCGTTGTTCCAGCTTCCCCCCGGTCGGGGGACGACCCTGAGCGGCGTGCCGACGAACCCGTCGTCTCGGGGTCGGGTGCGGGGGGACGCGAGGCCCGGCGCGGATCGTCAGCGCGGCGCGGGCGGGACCGCGGCGAGCTCGGCCTTCGCGTCGGCGGCCAGGTCGTCCCAGTTCGGGCCGTCGCCGGCGACCCGCGCCTGGAGCTCGAGGTCGCGGCGTGCCTGGGCGGCGATCGCCGGGTCCGGGTCGCGGAGGCGGATCGCGGAGGTGAGGAAGCGGAGGCGGGCGCTCCGCAGCGCTCGGTCGCCGCCGCCGTCCACGAGCGGCTCGGCTTCGGCGCGCAGCCGGCGGGCGTCGGCGAGCCCGCGGACGGGGTCGGGGTCGCGGAGCGCGACGCGGGCGAGGTCGATGCGGGCGTGGAAGCCGATCAGCTCGCGGACGCCGTCGAAGGTGCCGCGCGAGAGGGCGAGGGCTTCCTCGTAGCCGGGTTTGGCGGCGAGGAGGCCGGCGCCGTGGCGCGCGTCGAGGTCGGCGGCGTTGAAGCGCGCGAGGCAGGCGAGGGCGCGCAGGCGGAGGTCGTCGGGACGGCGGGCGAGGTGGGCGGCGGAGGCGAGGAACGCGTCGCGCGAGCGCGCGTACGCGGCGCGGGCGCCGTCGGCGTCGCCGGCCTTGGCGAGGCGGCTGCCGTCGTCGGCCGCAGTCTCGCCCTCGCCGAACGCGAGGGCGGACTGCCCGCGGACGAGGCCGCCGGGCGCGCGGGCCGCGGTGGAGGCGAGCGCGAGCACGGCGAAGCCGACGAGCAGCCACTTCACGCGGCGGGTGTCGGTCGCGAACGCCTCGCGGGTGGGGCGGTCGAGGGCGAACTTCGCGAGGTAGGCCGTGCGGTCGGCGATCGAGCCGTGGCGGTGGCTGTACTTCGCGCCGCCCTCGCCCGCGACGCGGTCGAGCGCGCCGATCATCGCGGCGGTGCCGGCCGGGACGGGGGCCGGCGCCGCGGGGACGGTCACGTCCGGTGCGTCGGGGAGGAGCGCCGCGCCGTGGAGCGCGCCGAACACGTCGGCCTGGCGCTCGAAGCGGCGGGAGAGCCAGCCGAGCATGCCGAACCAGAAGAAGGCGAGGGAGAGGAACGAGAGGAACAGGCCGCCCGCGGGGCCGAGCGCCGGGCCGAGGAGCTCCTCGGCGGAGCGGAAGAAGAGGATCGAGGAAAGGCCCACGAGGAGGAACCACTGCAGGTGGCGCAGGCGCGCGTGGCCGGCCTCGTGGCTGACGACGGCGAGCATCTCGTCGAGCGGGAGCCGGGCGAGGAGCGCGTCGGAGACGATGACGTAGCGGGAGCCGCCGGTGAGGCCGACGACCATCGCGTTGAGCACGCGGCCGCGCGTCTCCCAGAGGAGGAGGTCCTTGGTGCGGACGGAGAGCGCCGCCATCTGCTGCTCGATCGCGGCGCGGACCGGGCCGGCGGGCAGCGGCGTCGTCTTGAGGAGCCGCCGCATGATCGCGGGGGCGAAGTAGCCGATGGCCGCGGAGAGCAGGAAGACGACCAGCACCTCGACGTCGGGGAACGCCTGGTGGACGAGGTGGGCGCGGCGGATGGGCTCGACGCGCAGCTCCGCGAGGACGAAGAAGGCCTCGCCGAGCGCGGTGAGCACGAGGAGCGGGACGAGGACGAGCGCGTTCCGCGCGAGGCCGCGGCGGATGGCGCCGGGCGCGTCGGCGTCGGGCTGGAAGTGCGTCTCGACGCGGCGGATGGCGGACCAGCCGCTGAAGACCATGATCGCCAGCGGGAGGAAGAGGACGACGTGCGGGGCGAGGAACCACACCCGCGGGACGTGGAGCGAGACGAACGCGCCCCAGTCGAAGAGGCTGAGCGCCAGCACCCAGCCGAAGAGCGGCCAGAGGCTCGTGCCGCGGCCCGCGCGGACGAGGGCCTCCGCGTCGCGTTCCTCGACGGCGCGGATCGCGCGGTCGGCGGCCATGCGGGTGAGCGCGACCACCACGAGCGTGACCGCCCCGGTGCCCGCGAGGGTGCGGACGGGGTCCACCGAGGCGCCCGCCGCGGGGTCGGCCAGCGAGAACAGGCCCAGGATCAGGGCGACGAGCAGGGTGAAGTCCGGGACCATGGACGGAGGATGCTACGGGAACGGGGTCGGGCGGGATCGGAATCCGGGGGCGATCTCGCTAGAATCCGGGGCTCCCTCGGAGGCCGTCGTCGATGTCGCGTTCCCGCAGGTGCTCGAGCCGCGTCGCGGTCCTCGTCGGTGTCCTGTTCTCGGCCCCCGTCTCCGGCCGCCTCGCCGTCGCGGCGGACGCGCCGCCGGCGCCCGCGGCGGCGCCCGGCGCCGTCTACAAGAACCCGAAACTGGGCCTCACCGTCGAGGGGCCGTCGGGGTGGAAACTCGCCGAGGTGTCGGCCGGGTTGCCGCAGTGGACGACGCTCGCCACGTTCTCGGACG
The DNA here is from genome assembly GCA_016795345.1 of Planctomycetia bacterium. GTDB lineage: Bacteria > Planctomycetota > PLA2 > PLA2 > JAEUHO01 > JAEUHO01. The sequence goes on from JAEUHO010000268.1 coordinate 13,973, forward strand.
CCGCGTCCGGGTCGTCGGTCGTGTTGTCGGTGCGGCGGGCGGTCGCGGTGACGCTGCCGCGGCTGCGGGCCGAGGTGACGAAGACCTTCGCCGACGACAAGTCGTACAACGTCGCCGCGGTGACGGACCTCGCGGTGTCGGGACGCCGGCCGCTGCCGGGCGGGCTCGTCGACGCGACGCAGCCGCGCGCGGTCGAGACGCCCGCGCCGGCCGCGGGCGCGCCGCCGCCGGCGGCGCCCGCCGGTCCGCCGCCCATGATCACGTGGCGCGTGCAGGCCGCGTACCTGCTCGGCGGCGAGTGGGAGTTCCAGGTGCTCGCGCAGGCGAAGGCCACCGGCTTCGCGCGCGTCGCGCCCGCCATCGACAAGATGATGAACAGCGTCACGGTGAAGGTCGCCGGCTCGGCGTTCGCGCAGAAGGGCGACGGCACCTTCCGCGACGACGTGGCGGGCTTCTCGGTGCGGTACCCGCAGGGGTACGGCGTGCGCGTCCCCGACCGCACGCAGCACCTCGCGGAGTTCGCGCCGGCGGGCGACGGGCCCGTGCTGGGCGTCTACCGCTACGAGACCGACGCCGACCTCGACCACGAGGCCTCGCTCCTCGTCGAGTACTACAAGGGCCCCGAGGTGGGCGGCGAGGCCGAGTCGGGTCGCACGCAGGTCGCGGGCCGCGAGGCGGCGTTCGTGCGCGGCAAGGGCGTCGTGGGCGGGCGCGAGCAGATCTTCTTCGTCGCGGTCGTGAAGCGCGGCAACGACACGTTCCGTCTGCGCTGCGCGGCCGACGCGACGCAGGAGGCCGCGGCGCGGGCCACGTTCGACGCGTTCGCGCAGTCGTTCGTCATGACGAACCCCGCGGGCAACTGACCGGGCCGTGGCGCGCGCATCGTCCGGGCCCGGCCCCGCGCCGGACGCCGACGACGGGCCTCGCGTCCGTCGGCTGAACGCGGGCGGGTTCCGCGCGACGATCGCGGGCACGCCGCTCCCCGCGCCCGCGGGCGCGCGGCCGGCGTTCGACGTCGCCGCGTACGTGGCCCGGATCCCCGAGGGGGACGTCGAGGGCCATGGACCGCTGGGCCCGGTGGCCGGCCTCTGGCGGATGCCGTCGGGCCGCTACGAGCACGTCCTGGTCGCGACCGCGACCTCCGGCGTCGTCCTCGCGCTGGTGCTCGACCTCGCCGACGGCGTCGTCCACGGCCACCATCTCCTCGACCTCCGCTGACAGCGAGACAACGGGGTCGTAGCCCTTCGTCTCGGCGTCGACAGCGAGACAACGGGGTCGTAGCCCTTTGTCTCGGTGTCGGCAGTAGGATGGGGCGCGGAGGGCGTGGTGTCGCGACGCGTGATCGTCCTCGGGGTCGTCGGCAGCGCGGTCGCCCTCGCGGCGATCGCGGCCCTGGGACCGCGGCCCCGCTCCGGGGACGCGAGGCCCGGCCCGGCGCGCTCGCCGCCGGTGCGGGTCGTCGAGACGCCGCCCCTGCCCGACGACCGCGTGGCCCGCGCGCTCGCGCTGGCAGAGCGCGCGACGGGCCTCGTCATCGACCTCGACGGCCGGCCGGTGGCCGGGGCGCGCGTCGTGGCCCGCCTGCCGGACGGCACGGCCTCCGCGACGACGAGCGATGCGAAGGGCCGGTTCGCGGTCGCGGTGCCGGGGTCGGAGTCGTTCACCGGCGTGGCCGTCGAGGCGACCGCCGCCGACGGACGCCGCGGCACGCGCCTCGGGTTCCTGCGGGGGCGTGCGGGGGATTTCCCGGTCGTGGTCGGGGAGCGGCGGACCCTGCGCGTGCGCGTCGTGGACCCGCGCGGGACGCCGGTCGAGGGGGCGCGGGTGATGGCCGGCATGCACGGCACAGGGTGGGGGGGCGACCTCGCCGCCGCCGAGTCCGCGCGGGACGGCACGGCCACGCTCGATCTCCTGCGCGTCCCGTCGGGCACGTGCGTCGTGGGCGCCGAGCACGCGGACGTCGGTCGAGGCGAGAGCCAGGTGCCGGCCGACGCGGCGGACGGGACCGACGTCGAGGTCCGCCTCGATCGCCCGCCGGTCCCCTCGTCGCCGCCGCGCGCGGACGTCGACGTGGATATCGCGGGGGTCGTGCTCGAGGCGGGTCGCCCGCTCGCGGGGGCGACGGTGAGCGCGGCCGGGCCCCGCCCGTTGCCCGAGGTGGTCACCGACGCCGAGGGCCGCTTCCGCTTCCGCGGGCGGGGGGCTCCGCCCAACTCGATCCTCGTCCGTCGGGCCCATGGCGTGACGACGTGGGCTTCGCTCGAGCGCGGCACCCGCATCGACCTCGAACCGCTCACGGAGCTCGTCGGGCGCGTGCTCGACGACGACGGTGCGGGCGTGCCGGGCGTGACGGTCACCGACATGGCCCAGCACACGGTGACCGCGGCGGACGGCGGGTTCCGACTCTGGAGCAGCTACGCGGACGCGGACTTGCTCTTCCGCGCGACCGGGTTCCTCGGCGTCAACCAGGGCGTGGGTGCGAGGGAGCCGGTGGTGACGCTCCAGCGCGGCGGCGCGGTTGCGGGATACGTGCTCGCGGAAGACGGGACGGGGCTCGACGGCGTCCGCTGGCGCGTCGAGGGCGAGCCGCCGGACCCCAAGTTCGTGACCCGATACGGCGGCTCGTTCCGCGGGCCGCTGAGCGGCGGCCCGTGGACCTTGGTGTTCGAGGCCGACGGGTACGCGTCGGTGACGGTGCCGGGCGTCGAACCCGACAGCGTCGTGCCGACCTTCCGCATGCGCCGCCTCCCGCCCCGCTGACGCAAGGCCCGCGCGCCGACCCTGGGGAACGTGGAACAAAGGGCTACGACCCGTTGTTCCACAATCCGGGGGTGGCCGTTACGGGCGCGTTGCGGACGCGGGGGAGGGGACGCGAGGCCCGCCGGGTATCGTCGCGGGCATGGAACGCCGGGGCCCCGCGATCCGCCTCCTGCTCGTCGTTGGCGCCCTCGTCGTCGCCTACGCGCTGGTGCTGCTGGTCTACGCCCTGCGGGGGCCCCGCATCGTCTATGTCGACGTCGAGCGTGAGGCCGCGCGCGGCGAAGGCGGCGCCCGGCCCGGCGAACGCGCGGTCCCGCCGCGGACGGCGGCGGAACCCGAGGACCGCCGCGGGCCGGGCCTTGCGTCCCCGAACCCCCGAGTTCCTCCCGAGGAGGTGCCGACGGCGGCCGACGCCGAGGCGGTCGTCGCGATGGACGGCGGAAGCGTCGTCGGGTTCGTGACCCCGGTGCCCCGTGACGGCGAGGCCCGTGCGCTCACGTTCCGGTGGCGCGACGCCAGCGGCGTCCACGACGTCGACGTCGCGCTCCGCCCGGACGGACGGTTCTCCCTGCGACTGCCCGACGCCGCCCTCGTCGGGAAGCTGACGGCGCGGGTCGGCGAGCACGCCGGATCGATCGGCGTCATGGGCCCTGGGGCCTACGTCGTCGCGGTTCATCACCGGGTCGCCGCGGTCGTTCGTGTCCTCGATGATCGCGGGGACCCGATCGTGGGCGCGAGCGTGCGAATCAACCCTCGCGACCACGGGGGCGAGTGGTTGACGACGGCCACAGGGCCCCGCGGCGAGGCCGCGATCGACGTGCGGCCCGGGACCGCGACCCTGGAGGTGTGGGCGATGGGGGCGGCCACGTCGACGCTGCCGGTCGAGTTCCGTGCGGGCGATCCGCCGATCGAGGTGCGGCTCGAGCGCCCGGTACAGGGCGTCGTGTACGTCGGCACGATCACCGACGAGCGGGGTCCGGTCACCGGGGCAACGGTGCGGCTCGATTCAGCCTACGGACTCCGATTCGTCGACTTTGACGAAGTGATGGTGGGCGGGCCCCGTCATGCGAGCGTCGGGCTCGAGGACGCGACGACCTGGGTGGACGGGCTCGACGCCGACGCCGGGGACGGCGTCGCGCGGACCGACGCCGCGGGTCGATTCACGCTGGCGCCGCTGATGGGTGAGCCACGGACCCTCTGGGTCGAGTTGCCGGACGGGAGCGAGGTCCCGGCGGATGTCGCGTGGGAAGCCGACGCGACCGGCGCGCGCGAGATGCGCGTGCGCGTGCCCGCGGCGCGGTGGGTCGAGGGCGTGGTTCGTCGCGGCGGCCGGCCCGTCGAGGGGTGGGAGGTCCTGTTCGGGGGGCGCGGACGGAGCGCCGGCCCCGTTCGGACGGCGGCGGACGGGTCGTTCCGATGCGCGATCCGCGGGGATCGTCGCGGGACGCCGTTCGTCCGCGGGCCCGACGGTGAGGAACACCACACCGAGCCGCGGGACGGCCGATGGGAGTTCGACGTGCCGGCCGTCGGTCGGGTGCGGGGGCGTGTGCTCGATCGCGAGGGGCGGCCGGTCGCCGGCGCGGGCGTCGGCGTGAAGGACGCGCCGGCCGCGCTCCGGGCGACGACGGGTGCCGACGGCGCGTTCGACGTCGAGGTCGCGGTCGGCTCGGTGCGGTTGACCGCGGTGGCGAACGGGTACGCGCGCGCGACGAGCGCGGCCGTCGTGGTCGAGCCAGATCGGGTCGCGGAGCGCGACGTGCGCGTCGAACCCGGTGGCCCGTTGGCCGGCCACGTGACGGACGCGTCGGGCGCGGTCCCGCCGGGGGCGACGGTGCGCGCGATCGGGAACGGGGGCATCCGCTCCGATCAGCGGGTGAACGTCGGCCCGCGCGGCCTCTGGCGGATCGACGATCTGGCGGGGACGTCGGCCGAGGTGACGATCTCGGCCCCCGGGCACGAATCGGTCGTGCTCCGGGACGTGAGGCCCGGTCGCCTCCTGCCCCCCGTCGTCCTGCGCCGCGCACCCTGAGTTGGAACAACGGGGCGACGACCCCGTTGTTTCGCGGTGGACGAGGGGGCCCCCGGTGCGCGTGGGAACGAAGGGCGACGACCCCGTTGCTCGGGGACTTGGGGGAGGGCTGGACCGCGGGGGGGGCGGGGCGATAGGATTTGAACGTAGGTTCAAATTCAGGAAGCCCCCGCGACGTGACGAGCACCGCGACCAGCCGCGAGAAGCCGCCGAAGGGCGAGGCCACCCGCGCGCGGATCCTCGTCCGGGCGGCCGCGGCGTTCCGCGACCTCGGCTTCCACGACGCCACCATGCGCGACATCGCGGCGGCGGCCGGGATGCAGGTCGGAAACCTGTACTACCACTTCTCCGCCGGCAAGTCGGACCTGCTCTACGAGTGCCAGCGCACCGCGCTGAAGCTGCTGCTCGACGGCGCCCGCCGCGTCGAGGCGGGCCCGGGCACCGCGCCCGAGAAGCTGCGGGCGCTCGTCGCACGGCACATCCACTGCCTGCTCGTCGAGACCGGCGGCAGCGCCGCGCACCTCGAGTTCCGCGCCCTGCCGCCGGCCCGCCGCGCGTCCATCGCCCGCGGCCGCCGCGCCTACGAGGCCGTGCTGCGCCGCACGCTCGCGCGCGGCGCGAAGGCCGGCGAGCTCCGCCCCGTCGACGCGAAGCTGGCCGCCCTGGCGCTCCTCGGCGCGCTGAACGGCATCGTGACCTGGTGGCGTCCCGAGGGCGACCGCTCGCCCGAGGCCATCGCCACGTCGTACGCAGAGACCCTGGTCGGAGGACTGCTCCCATGAGCCCCCACGGCAACGCCGCCGGCAAGCCGGCCGCGCAGAAGCGCGCGAAGAAGGTGACGCTCACGCTGCGCGTGAACGGCGAGGACCACGAGGTCCTCTTCGCGCCGCACAAGACGCTCCTCGAGGTGCTCCGCGAGGAGATGGGCCTCACGGGCACCAAACACGGCTGCGAGCTCGGCGAGTGCGGCACCTGCACCGTCGTCGTCGACGGCGAGCCCATGCTCTCGTGCCTGATGCTCGCGGTGGAGTGCGACGGCCGCGAGATCACGACCGTCGAGGGCCTCTCGACCGCGAAGGGCCCGCACCCGCTGCAGGAGGCGTTCGCCGACCTCAACGCCGCCCAGTGCGGCTACTGCACGCCGGGCTTCCTCTGCGCGAGCAAGGCCCTCCTCGACCGCAACCCCTCGCCGACGCGCGAGCAGATCCGCGACGACCTCGCGGGCAACCTTTGCCGCTGCACGGGCTACGCGAAGATCTTCGAGGCGGTCGAGCGCGCCGCCGCCGTGATGCGCGGCGAGCCGGTGCCGCCGCCGCCCGGCAACGAGGACCTCGGCGGGGCCGCGCCCGCGCAGGGGGAGGTGACCCGTGGCGCCTGACCCGAAGCAGCCCCCGTTCAAGACCGTCGGCAAGTCGCCCCGCAAGGTGGACGGCATGGCGAAGGTCACCGGCGCGACGAAGTTCGCCGACGACCTCTCGATGCCGCGGATGCTGCACTGCAAGCTGCACCGCAGCCACGTCGCGCACGCCAAGATCCTCGCCATCGACACGTCCGAGGCCGAGGCGATGCCCGGCGTCGTCGCGGTCATCACCGGCAAGACGATGCCGATCCCGTTCGGCATCCTCCCCGTCTCGCAGGACGAGCACGCGCTGTGCGTCGACCTGGTCCGGTTCGTCGGCGACCCCGTCGCCGCCGTGGCCGCGGTGGACGAGGAGACCGCCTTCGAGGCGGCGCTGAAGATCAAGGTCACCTACGAGCCCCGCAAGCCGATCTTCTCGGCCGAGGCGGCCCTCGAGAACCCCGAGCCGCGGCTCCACGAGTACGGCGACGAGGGCAACGTCCACAAGAAGATCTCGATGGAGTTCGGCGACGTCGAGCAGGGCTTCGCCGAGGCCGACGAGGTCTTCGAGGACACCTTCTTCTTCGAGGGCAACACCCACCTGCCCATGGAGCAGCACGCGACGCTGGCCTGGCGCGACCCCGACGGGAAGCTGACCGTCTGGTCGTCCACGCAGACGCCGCACTACCTCCACCGCGCCATGAGCAAGGTGCTCGAGATGCCGCCCTCGCGCGTGCGCATCGTCGCGTGCCCGAACGGCGGCGGCTTCGGCGGCAAGAGCGACCCGTTCAACCACGAGATCGTCGTCGGCAAGCTCGCCATGCTGACGAACCGGCCCGTGAAGATCGCGCTCACCCGCGAGGAGGTCTTCTACTGCCACCGCGGCCGTCACCCCGTCCTCATGCACTTCAAGACGGGCGTCAAGAAGGACGGCTCCATCACGTCGATGGCGTGCAAGACGCTGCTCGACGGCGGGGCCTACGGCTCGTACGGCGTCGCGTCGACCTACTACACGGGCGCGCTCCAGACCGTCACCTACAAGGTGCCGCACTACCGCTTCGACGGCGTGCGCTGCTTCACCAACAAGCCGCCGTGCGGCCCGAAGCGCGGCCACGGCACGCCCCAGCCGCGGTTCGGCCTCGAGGTGCAGCTCGACAAGATCGCCGACCGCCTGGGCCTTGACCCGGCCGAGATGCGCCTGCGCACGCTGCAGCCGGCGAACTCGGTCACCGCGAACTACCTGAAGATCGGCTCCATGGGCCTCGGCGAGTGCATCCGGAAGGTCGTGGAGGCCTCCGGGTGGAAGGACAAGCGCGGGAAGCTGCCGCGCGGCCGCGGCGTGGGCCTCGCGTGCTCGTCGTACATCAGCGGCGCGGGCCTCCCCATCTACTGGAACGCACTGCCGCACTCCGGCGTGCAGCTCAAGATCGACCGCGGCGGCGGCGTCACCGTCTTCTGCGGCGAGACCGAGATCGGCCAGGGCTCCGACACCGTGCTGGCGCTGTGCGTGGCCGAGGTGCTCGGCCTCGACCTGCTCGACCTGCGCGTCGTCGTCGCCGACACCGACCTCACGCCCGTGGACCTCGGCTCGTACAGCAGCCGTGTCACCATGATGATGGGCAACGCGGCCGTCCAGGCCGCGGAGCGGGCCCGCGAGCTGATCGCGAAGGCCGTCAGCGAGAAGACGAAGGTCCCCGTCGCGCAGCTCGAGTTCGCCGCCGGGCGCGTCTTCGACGTGTCGGACCCCACGGGCAAGACGTCGATGTCGTTCGCCGAGGCCGCGGTGATCGCCGAGGCCAAGTGGGGGACGCTGGGCACCGTCGGCTCGTACACGCCGCCGCCGTCGCCGGGCCGTTACCGCGGCGCGGGCGTCGGCCCGTCGCCCGCCTACTCGTACTCCGCGGCCGTCGTGGAGGTCGAGGCGAGCGAGGACACCGGCATGGTGCAGGTGAAGAAGGTCTGGGTGGCGCACGACATCGGCCGCGCGCTGCACAAGGCCATGACCATCGGCCAGGTCGAGGGCGGGGTCTACATGGGCCTCGGCGAGGCGCTCATGGAGGAGATGACGTACCGGGGCAACCGGTTCGGCGTCCACAAGTTCCCGTCGATGCTCGAGTACAAGTCGCTCACGACGATGGAGATGCCGGAGGTCGAGACGTTCCTCGTCGAGGACCCCGACCCCAACGGCCCGTTCGGCGCGAAGGAGGTGGGCCAGGGCCCGCTCCTCCCGATGATGCCGGCGGTCGCCAACGCCGTGTACGACGCGCTCGGCGTCCGCGTCGACGAGATCCCGGTGTCGCCCGAGAAGGTGCTGCGGGCGCTCGCGGCCAAGGACCGCCGGTACGGCCCGAAGGGCTTCCCGGTGATCCCGATGCCGCCGGTCACGAAGGTGCTGACGCCCGCGCAGGGCGGCACCGGCCGCGCGACGGAGCACGAGACGCAGGCGGGAGGGGTCCGGTCATGATGCGGCTTCCGGCGTTCAAGTACCTCGCGCCCCACTCCGTGGCCGAGACCGTCCTCATGCTCTCGAGCGAGGGCCCGGGCGCGACCGTCGTCGCGGGCGGGACCGACCTCTACCCCAACATGAAGCGGCGTCACCAGGTGCCGAAGACCGTCGTCTCGCTGCGGCGCGTCGCGGACCTCCGCGGCACCCACGCGGGCGCCGACGGCTCGCTCCGCATCGGCGCGAGCACCACGCTCATGGCCCTCGAGCGCGACGCCCGCCTCAAGGCCGAGCGTCCCGCGCTGTGGGCCGCCGTCCGCTCCATCAGCACGCCCGTGCTCCGCACCATGGGCACCATCGGCGGCAACGTCCTCCTCGACACGCGCTGCAACTACTACGACCAGAACCTCGAGTGGCGCCGCGCGATCAACAACTGCCTCAAGTGCGAGGGCGACACCTGCTGGACCGCGCCGGGCAGCGACCGCTGCTGGGCCGTCAACAGCAGCGACTCCGTCCCCGTGCTCATCGCGCTCGGCGCCCGCGCGCGCCTCTCGAGCCCGCGCGGCCACCGCGAGGTGCCCGTCGAGTCGCTCTACCGCGACGACGGCATCTCCTACCTGACGAAGGACCACGACGAGGTCCTGACCGAGCTCGTCCTGCCGCCGGTGGGGCCCTGGAAGAGCCACTACGGCAAGCTCCGCCGCCGCGGCACCTTCGACTTCCCGGTCCTGGGCGTCGCGACCGCGCTCCGCTTCGACGGCGACCGCGTGGCCGAGGCGCGCATCGTCCTGAACGGCGTGGGTTCCTCTCCGCTGCGGTGCACCGAGGCCGAGGGCTTCCTCCTGGGCAAGCGCATCGACCCCGAGACCGCGAAGGCGGCCGGCGAGATCGCCTTCCGCCCCGCGAAGCCGCTCGACAACACCGACTTCGAGAACGCCTGGCGCAAGAAGATGGTCAAGGTCTATGTTCGCGACGGCCTTCTCGCCGCCAAGTAGGGCGACCGAAGGGCGGGCGGGCCGAGACTTCGCGACTGCGGGGCTAGCGTACGCAAGGAGTACGCGTCGCCCCGCATTCGCTCGTGCGGCCCGGCCGCCCTTCGGTCGCTGACGTCGGACCGTGAGGAGACGCCACGCTCGCTCGTGCGGCGCTTCGGTCGCTTCGTTGGGCGGCGTCGCAGGAGCAGAGCCGAGAGCGACGCGGGGCGGCGGCAGGGAGCGGTCGAGAGTTCGGGACGGCGAGGCCCGGCGGCCGTTCGTGTGCCAGCACGGAACCGTGCGGGCCGATGCTCATGGTCACTCGACGTCTACGCTCGGCTCGCGCGTACACCGACACGGCCTCAACGCGGCGCACGCAGCGAGGCCATGGCGCGGATCGTCCCGGCGAGGCTGGGGCTCCGAAGCGCGGCGCGATCGGGAACCCAAGCCGTACCCACGAACTCGAGCAGCGTCGAGACGTAGCCGGGGCCCACGGCTACTGCGGAGCCCGCCGGCGGCGGAACGCCCTCGCGGATGTGGCGGTGCGTGGACTCTCGGCAGAGGTTCAGCAACGTCTCCTTCGGCCGGGCGAGCGACTCGGGCTGGACCGGAATCCGAGGCGCGCTGACGCCGAAGAAGGCGCCGAACGCTACGTGATCCGCAAGAAGCCAACTCTCGACGCTCCTGACCGCGATCCGGAGACGAAAGGAAGCCGTCGGAGTCTCCGAGAGCGAGCGAAGGAAGGACGGCGCACACTCCGCGCTCTGGTCGAGATCCCAGACGACCAGCCAGGGTGAATGCCGTGCCGCCTCGGCGTAGGCTCGGAGTTTCGCGAGCAGTTTCTCGCGGCCACGGGCCGGGTACGCGCGACCGACCACGACGCCGACGTGCGCGGCCACCCGGCGAAGGACGGCGTCGTCCGTCTGACCTTCTACCGCGATGCTAATCTCCATCGTCCGGTGCGTCCGAGAAGAGCGACAGTTGCTCTAGGCGCCGCGGCGCGGTGGCGGGGACCACTGCTTCGGCCAGGGACGCTCCACCAGCGATCAGCGCGGCGATCTCCTTGTCGTCCGCGCTTACGGCGACGTCGGTTCCGTTGTCCGTCGGGCTGAGGAGCAGGACCTCTTCAGGGGCGATGCCCTCGTCCACGAGCAGATCTGGAGAGTGCGTGCTGACGATCACTTGGCGCCCCCGCTTGCGCGTGAGACGCCAGAACATCGCCGGCAGCAGACGGACGACGGCTGGATGCAACGACAGTTCCGGTTCCTCGAGCAGCAGCGGGCCCGACCCATCCGAGAGTGCCCAGAGGAGGCCGATGAGGCGAAGGGTCCCGTCGGAGAACTGGTCCTCCGACTGCCAACCGGCGCCCGGACGCCAGTGCTCATACCGCGCCCGAAGGTGCGGGCGCCCGGCGACGTCGCGGTCAACGCTCAGACTCGCGAACTGAGGAACCGCGACGCGCAGGGCTTCCCCGATGCGCGCGAGTCTCTGCTCGAGTCGTCGTGGATCGCGAGCCTTCATGTGCGCCAGTTGTTCGAGGAAGTCGGCTCCGAACGGATCCTGTTCGACCCGGCGGACGCGTTCGGGTTCACGGATCAGGTGCGGCACGAGATGCAGGTACCGGATGCTTGCGAGGGCTTCTGCGACCGCGCGAAACCGCACGTTGGCGCTGGTGCTCTCGAGGTGGGTCTCCGTCAGGCGTTTCGGGTCGCCGGCATCCTGGGCGTCCGGCCTCGAGTCGATCAACTCGTCCCCATGCCAGACGCGCTCCTGCTTCACCACCGGGATCTCGTTGTTGTCCTGGCTGAACCGGAGTTCGTAAGTCCACTGGTCGGTCTCTGCAAACTCGATCGCGACGCGGATACAGACGTCCGAGGGTTGCCGTGCGTGAAGGCACCGAATGGCGGACAGCCCTCCCCGAACCGAGACCGCGCGCTGGAACGTGCCTTCGGGATGCGCGACGTCGCGCAGGAAGCGAAAGGCATCGAGGAGATTCGACTTGCCCGACGCATTCGGTCCGGCGAGGAAAACTCGACGGCGGAGCGCAACGTCGACGGTTCGGAAGTTCCGCCAGTTCTCGAGGAAGATGTGCAGGAACCGCATTCGCGTTGCTCGCCGGAGAGCGGGAAGTCTATCACGCGGTCGGCCGAGCGGGCTCGATGCTGGCGGCTGGCGGTGACCACCGGCCGGTTGACCCGGGAGGACGCCGCGAGGCCCGTACGGGCCAAGTACGGGTCGTCCCGATCAACGTGAGGGCTCCGGATGCGGTCTGGCGGGTGAAGTTCCCGAGATGGCGCGAGGCGCGGCGAGGAAGCGGCGCTCGACGAGGGTGTGGAAGGGGAGCGCGACCAGGAAACAGGCGGCGACCGTCGCCGCGGCGGAGGCGTAGAGGAGCGGACCGTGGGCCAGCGCCCGCGGGACGACGAGGCCCGCCACGAGCATCACCACCGGGAAGTGCGTCAGGTAGAGCGAGTAGGAGCGCTCGCCGACCCAGGCGAGCCCGCGACCGAGGGGGGACGAGGCCAGCCGGTCGTCGTGGGGGAAGAGCGCCACGAGGAGCGCCGCGAACGCCAGGCAGACGAGCGAGGTCTTCGCATCCTGCGGGAACCCGTCGCCGCCCACGCGGAAGGCGAGCACGTACGCCGCGACGGCCGCGACGAGGCCGACGTCGAGGAGGAGGCGGTCGCGGCGCGTCGGGGCCGACGTGAGCCGCGCGTGGACCCAGAGGCCGCAGAGGAAGTCGGGCCAGAGGTCGAGGAGGAAACCCCGCGGGCGCAGCGAAGGCACCGCGCGCACGAGCACCGCCGCCGCGGTCGTCGCGACGGTCGCGACGACGCGGGTACGGCGACCGCGCGCCACCCACGCGAACGCCACCCACGCGTAGAACGGCACCTCGTAGCAGAGCGACCAGAGCGGGCCGTTGGCCCCGTAGTCGGGGTCGATGCCGAACGTCTTGAGCGACGTCTCGACGAGCAGCAGGCTCGAGAGCCAGTGCCAGCCCGCCGCGAACGGGTCGAAGAGACGCGCCGAGAGGCCCGCGGCGGCGAGCCCGGCCACGACGAGCCCGATCGCCGCCGCGAGCGCCGTCGCGGCCCAGAACGTCGGGAAGATGCGCCGGGCGCGCCGGCGGAGGAAGGTCGCGGCGGCCGCCGGGCCTCGCGTGCCCCGCGCCGCGGCCGCGATGCAGGCCCCGCTCACCACGAAGAAGAGCTGCACGCCCAGGAAGCCCCACTGCTCGAGCCACCGCAGCGGCCGGTACGCGAGGCCCGCGTGCGAATCGCCGAGCAACACGCCGCCTGGAGCCCATTCCAATGGCCTCCCTGCTGCGCCCGGCGATCCTCTCGCTGCGGCGGGCTTGCTAGCCGATCAGCCCCTCAACGGGTCAGGAACCCGTCTCCGGGGCTTCTCGGCTGCGCTTGCCCGCCTCGCGTCGGTCTCGCCGGGCTCGCGACGGGCACCATTGGAATGGGCTCCTGGGTGGAACCCGAGGACCGCGAGGCACGCGACGCCGCGCCACGCGTCGAGCGACGCGTAGCGCCACGGGGCGGCGGGCGGCGGGGACGGGGCCGCGGCGGGCATCGAGGGAGTGTGGCCCCGGGCCGGGCCGCCCGCCAACCCCGCGGCGAGGGCCTGGGAGGGACCCGCCCCGCCCGGTAGGCTCGTCGCCGTGGCGATCAAGACCTCGTTCCGCACGAAGCTCGTGCTCGCGTTGTGCGGGCTGTCGTTCCTGACGGCGGCCGTCGTGCTCCACGCGGCGTGGCGGCGCGCCCGCGAGTCGCAGATCGACAACCTGCGCCGGCTGCTCGAGGCCGTCGCCGCCGCCGTCGCGCCGACCATCGACGGCGACGCCCACGCGGCGTTCGACCCGACGCAGGTCGGCGCGGCGACGCAGCCGTACGAAGTCGAGCTGCGGAAGCTCGGCGCGCGGGTGCGGGCGGCGCACGCGCGGTTCAAGGAGGTCTACACCCTCGGGCACCTCGAGGGCCCCGGCCCCGGCAAGGGCCGGCTCGTGCTCGCCGAGAAGGACGACGAGCTCGGCAAGGTGTACGACTACGCGCGCTTCCCCGCCATGGTGAAGGCGCTCGGCGGCCCCGCGTCGGACGACGACCTCACCGAGGACGAGTACGGCGTGACGCTCTCGGGGTACGCGCCCATCAAGGACCGCGCGGGCCGCACCGTCGGCCTCCTCGGCATCGACGTGGACGCGGAGACCGTCGCGGCGATGCGCGAGCGCCTCCTCGGGATCCTGGCGCTCGGCGTGCTCGGCGCGGCGCTCTTCTCCGGCGCGCTCGGGTTCCTCCTCGCGTCCCGCATCAGCCGCCCCGTCCGCGTGCTCTCCGAGGCGATGGACCGCGTGGCCGCGGGCGACCTCGGCACGCGCGCGCACTGGCTCGGCGCCGACGAGTTCGGCCGGCTGTCGCAGAACTTCAACCGGATGGTCGAGGGCCTCGAGGAGCGGCAGCGGCTCAAGCAGTCCCTCGCCCTCGCCATGGAGATCCAGCAGAACCTGCTGCCCGCGGGGCCGCCCACCGTCACCGGCGTGGACGTCGCCGGGTTCTCCGACTACTGCGACGAGACCGGCGGCGACTACTTCGACTACCCGCGCACGTGGGAGGTGCCCGGCGGCCGCGTCGCGTTGACCGTCGGCGACGTGACCGGCCACGGCATCGGCGCCGCGCTCCTCATGTCGACGGGCCGCGCCGTCCTGCGCAGCCACGCGGAGCGCGACGTCGCGCCCGGCCAGATGCTCGGGCCCGGCGAGCTGCTCGGCGTCGTGAACCGCCACCTCGCGCACGACGCGACGTCGGGCAAGTTCATGACGCTCTTCTACGGCGTCCTCGACCCCACGGACGGCACGCTCGTGTACGCGAACGCGGGCCAAGGCGGGTGCTTCGTCCTGCACGCGGAGGACGGCCGGTTCGAGGAGATGCCCGCGGGCGCGCCGCCCGCCGGCGTCGTGGACGGCATCACCTTCCCCGAGGCCCGCGTCGAGCACGTCCGCCCGCCGGACGTCATCGTGCTCGCGACCGACGGCGTCTGGGAGACCATGGACGCGCAGGGCGCGCAGTTCGGCTACGAGGGCATCGAACGCGTCGTGCGCGCGCACGCGCACGGCACCGCCCGCGAGATCGCCGACGCGGTCCGCGTCGCCGTCGAGGCCCACCGCGGCGACGGCGCGCAGGCCGACGACGTGACCCTCGTCATCGCGAAGCTGCTGCCGCGCCGCGTCACGACCTGACGTCGGGCGCGCGCGGCGACCGGGCCTCGCCGTCCCGGGCACCCGACCGCGCGGTCCGCGACCGCGGGCGCCGCGCGGGCCGGGGGCGCGACCCGCCGGCGGACGACCGCGAGGCCCGGCGGCCCGCGGGGCGGCGGTCGTTCAGCGCGTGAGCGTGAACGCGTCGATGACGACGCCGTCGGCGCGACGGACGGTGACCGCGAGCGACGTCGGCGTCGCGACGACCTCGAGCCCGTGGAACGCCATCACCGACGTCGCCGTGAGCGCCCGGCGGCCCACGGGCGTCAGCTCGGCGCCGCCGCCGCCGCTGACGACGTAGACCGGGCCCGACGGGTCCGCATAGGCGGGGCCGCCCGACGTGTCGGTCGCCGCGCCCGCGAGGACGGGATGCGTGCGCTCGTAGTCGTGGTCGTGGCCGGCGAGCACGAGGTCGACGCCGCGCGCGTCGAGGACGGGTCCGAGGCTCGCGGCGAGGCCGGGCGTGTCGCCGTGCTCGCCGGACGAGTAGACGAGGTGGTGGAACGCGACGACGCGCCACGGCCGCGACGTCGCGGCGAGGTCGCCGTCGAGCCACGCGCGCTGCGCGCTCGACGCGGAGAGGTCGGCGTTGCTGTCGAGGACGGCGAGGTGGACCGGGCCGACGTCCACCGCGTAGTAGCGCTCGGAGCCGTCGCGGACGTTCGTGGGCAGCGGGACGGCCCCGAGCAGCGCGGCGCCGCCCGCCGTGCGGACGTCGTGGTTGCCGAGGACCGTGAAGGTCGGCGTGCGGGCGAGAAGCGCGGCGTACGGCACGAGCAGGCCGGCGCGCTGGTCGGCCTCGGTGCCGTCGTCGTAGCCGAGGTCGCCGAGGAGCAGCAGCGCGTCGGGGTCCGTCGCGGCGAGGACGTCGCGGACGGCGCGCGCGCTCGCGGTGCCGGTGCCGACGTCGCCCGCGACGGCGAGGCGCGCCGTGTCGGTCGCGCCGGGGAGCGTGCGGACGGCGTGGTCGCCGCCGAGGGGCTGCCCGTCGGCGAGGAGGCGGAAGTGGCGCGTGACGCGAGGCCCGGCGGCCGGCAGCGCGAGCTCGTGGTCGGTGGTCGGCGAGGACTCGGCGACCACCGCGCCGTACGACGGGGTCGGGCCGAACTCGACGGCGCCGACCGACGGGGCGGCGGTGCGCCACGCGACGACCAGGGTGCCCGGCGACGGCGCGCCCACGACGGGGCCGTGGACGACGCCCGCCGGGAACGGCGACGGCTCGGCGCCGCCGCCGCCCCCGCCGCCGCACGCGGCGAGGAGGACGACGGCCGCGAGCGCGAGGGCGCGGCCCGGCAGGCGGAGGCGACGGGGCACGGGCATCGCCTCCATCATCGGCGCGGCGGCGGGCGGTGCCAGCGTCGTCGCGGCGGGGAGCGTGCCCGGGGGCCCCGGCGGCGTGGTGGAATCGCGCGCCCATGACGCCCGCCGCCCCCGACGACCGTCCGCGTGCCGACTCGCCGACCGCGGTCGCGGACCGCATCCTCGCGGAGGCGCGCGCCCCGCGCCGCCCGCGACGGATCGCGTGCCTCACGGAGGAGACGGTCGAGATCCTGTACGGGCTCGGCGCCGGCGACCTCGTCGTCGGCGTGAGCAAGTACGTCGAGCGGCCGCCGGAGGCGAAGCGGAAGCCGCGGGTGTGCGCGTTCGTGAAGGCCGACTTCGAGGCGGTGGCGGCGGTGGAGCCGGACCTCGTGCTCTGCTTCAGCGACCTGCAGGCGGAGATCGCCGCGGAGTGCGCGCGGCGCGGCATGAACGTCGTCGTGTTCAACCAGCGCAGCGTCGCGGAGATCCTCGGCGTGGTGCTCGCCGTCGGCGGGCTCGTGGGCCTCGAGGCGCGGGCGCGGGCGATGGTGGAGGCGCTGACCGCGCACGTGGGGGCCGTGGCGGAGCGGGCCTCGCGTCTCCCGAGGCGGCCGCGTGTCCATGTCGAGGAGTGGGACGAGCCGCTCATCACGGGGATCCGCTGGGTGGCCGAGGTCGTCGAGCTGGCGGGCGGCGCCTACCTCTTCCCGGAGCGCGCGGCGGGGGCGGCGGCCAAGGAGCGGATCGTCGCGCCGGAGGAGGTCGTCGCGCGGGATCCCGAGGTGATCCTGGCGTCGTGGTGCGGGAAGACGGTGCGGCTCGACGCGATCCGGGGGCGACCCGGCTGGGACCGGACGGCGGCGGTGCGCGCGGGACGGGTGTTCGACGTGTCGCCGACGATCCTGCTCCAACCGGGGCCGGCGGTGCTGACGGACGGCCTCGACGAGGTGCACCGACTCATCGCGGGGGCCGTCGCGGGCCGATAGGGGGGGACCGGGGCGGGGCCCTCCGCCGGCCGGGCGGGTGTTCGTGTCCCGTCCGGGCCGCGGAAGCGAGACCGCTTCAGTTCAAGGGGAGCGCACGTCGATAGCGACTCGGCGTCCCCGGGTTCGGAACCCGCCGGGGGTGCCCACCCCCGGGTGTGCCGGGGGCGTCCGCCTTCCTGTCGCGCGGGCTAGAGTCCCCTCGGACGCGTGCGCAGGGATGCGGTGGGTTCCGCGAGGTCCCGCCGTGCTCGCCGACTCCCCTGCGTCCCCCCGTCCGGCCGTCCGACGGGCTCCGCGTCGCCGCGCCACCCGCCTCGCTCCCCGCGGCATCGCGCTCCTGTGGGCCATGCTCGCCGCCATGCTCGTGGCGGGGATCGTCGTCGCGGGCACCCACAGCCAGCTCGCGGTGGACCGCATGGGCGACGCCGAGTTCGCCGCCGAGGGCCAGGCCCGCGCGGTCGCCGAGGCCGGGCTCATCGACGCGCTCGCGTGGTTCCGCCGCCAGCAGACGCAGCCCGTGACGACGTTCGCGCCGCAGCGCAACCTCGCGCTCAACCCGGTCGTCAACGAGACCGACGACCCCGCGATCGGCCTCGTGCGCGAGTACGAGATCATGCCGTCGCTGTGGGGGCGGTACGAGGTGCGCAAGCCCGTCGCCGCCGAGGCGTGGACCGACACCAACGCGAACGGTCGCTACGACTACGGCGAGACGTTCACCGACACCGACGGCGACGGCAAACGCGACCCGGCCCGCGAGACGCGCGACGTGTCCACCGAGCGCGGGTTCGCGGGCGCGGGCACGGTGTGGCGCATCGTCGCCCACGGCCGCGTGTACCGCCGCCGCGACGCGGCGCAGCCGCTCGGGTCGGCGGTGAACCCGCGGCTCGCCGGCGTGACCGTGGCGGCGGAGATCCGCCGCTTCGTGATGGTGCCGCCCGCGGTGGCGGCGCTGTGCGTGAAGACGGCCTCGACGACGGTGATCGGCACCCGCACGCGCATCGTGGGCGGCAGCAAGGGCGGGCTCATCAACAAGTCGAGCACCGGGACGGCGAACACGACCGGCGCCGAGATCACGGGCACGCCGGCCAAGGGCACGATCACGTCGTACGACGACACGACGGAGACGATGTTCGGCGTCACGCTGCCCGAGCTGAAGGCCATGGCCGACGCGTCGTGGGCGTCGGCGGCGAACTTCCCGAAGAAGATCGGCGACTTCACGCTGAACGTCGTCCCGGGCCCGATCACGTTCGACGACGCGCGGCCGCTGCGCGGCACGGGCATCGTCGTCGTCGACGGCAACGCGACCTTCAACGCCGGCAACAACTCGTTCTTCAACGGCATGCTCGTCGTGCGCGGCAACCTGACGCTGCGCGCGCCGGTGTACTTCCGCGGGACCGTGGTCGTGACCGGCGCCGTCGACATGTCGGGCACCGGCGGCGACTACAGCGAGCTCAACTACGACGCCAACATCCTGACCGAGGTGCTGACGATCCTCGGCCAGTACCGCTTCTCGACCGCGACGTACCTGCAGGCCAACGTCCTGCCGGACGGCACGCCGGACGAGGAGGACCTCGTCTACCTGCAGCACCAGGGGAAGACGCTGCCCGGGACGCCGATGCCCTCGGCGCTCGACGACAGCCTCCCGCCCCCCGGCATGAGCTGAGCCGAACGGAGCCCCCCCTTGAACCCCGCCACCTCCCGACCCGGCTCGACCCCGAGGAGTCCTCGCGTGACCCGCACCCGCCACCGCCGCCGCGGCTTCTCGCTCCTCGAGATGCTCATCGCCGGCACGATCATCGCGGTCGTCGGCATGGCCGGCGCCGCCTACGTCTCGCGCTCCACGCAGGGCGCG
Organism: Planctomycetia bacterium; assembly: GCA_016795345.1. GTDB lineage: Bacteria > Planctomycetota > PLA2 > PLA2 > JAEUHO01 > JAEUHO01. Next base: position 32,915 of record JAEUHO010000268.1, read on the forward strand.
GACTGGTCGCGCGACCGCGTCTTCGCGCGCCAGAAGGCGCTCTCGATCCTCTCGGAGCTCAAGTCGTTCGTCGAGGGCTCGGCCAACCAGACCGCCGACGAGCTCGACGGCTTCGACGACGGGTTCACGTACAACGCGTCGCTCACCATCGCGCCCGACCCGGTGAACCCGGAGGTGCTCGCCGCCCCGGCGCACCCGCTCTCGGGCAACGTGGCCGAGGGCACGACGGAGTGGCGCTGGTACCGCCAGATCTCGGTCCGGCGCTTCACGGGCGTGATCACGCGCGACCTGCGCATCTGCACGGTGCGCGTCTACCGCCACCGCGCCGGCGGCTCGGTCCCCGGCGAGCAGATGGCCGAGGTGTCGTCGGTCGTGCGCACCGTCGCCGACTCGTACCCGACGAGCCAGGTCTACGACGTCTACCTCCTCGCCCTCGAGAACATCCCGGGCTGGTGGGTGTACATGGACGCCATCAAGCCGTTCGTGGACGCCACGCTGCAGGACCTCGAGGCCCGCAACCCCGGCCTCGTGTTCCGCACGCACTGGATCACGACGAGCGGGTACGGCCGTGACGAGGAGTACGCGCCGTACACCAACGAGACGCGCATCAGCACCGACAACACCCCGTGGGGGTACGTCTACCCGGGCAAGATGCCCGGCGGGCTCGCGGCGAGCCGGTACTACGTCCCGTCCGGCATCCGGGCGCGCGTGAACCTCGACGGCGAGTACACCCCGGCCTTCCAGAACGGCTACCGCACCGCGGAGCCCTTCGCGGACGGCAACGGGAACGGCACGTACGACTGGAGCGAGACGTACACCGACACGAACGGCAACGGCGCGTGGGACGGGGCGCTGGCCCACCCGTACGCCTTCGCCGACCAGCACAACCACGCGATGCGGTGGCCGGACGAGGACGCGAAGTTCAGGGCCCGCGTGGCCGCCGGCCTCGACACCGACGACACGCCGACGTACCGCCTCCTGCTCGACCGCATGATCGCGGACCCGACGCGGTTCCACAACGCGATCTTCATCAACCTGCACGGCGAGCTGCTGCCGATGCCGGCGGTCCGCAACTACTCCGACGCCGCCAAGGACCCGGTCAACCTGCCCGGCTGGCGCTGCGTCACGCATCCCGAGACGCTGCTCGTGCGCCGGGTCGCGGGCGAGTCGCAGCCGGTGGCGACCGCCGCGCGCTGGCGCGTGTACGCCTACAAGACCGAGTTCCCGACGACCGAGCCGATCATGACGCTCCGGGAGCCGATCAACGACGTCAACGCGAACGGTCAGTGGGACGCCGGCGAGCCCTACCAGGACTGGAACGGCAACGGCAAGCACGACGGCATGACGCCGATCCTCGTCGAGCTGGCGGGCGTCGACGCCACGGCGGCGGTCAACGCGGCCTCGAGCCCGTCGCTCACCGTGAAGTTCCTGGCGGGCGGCGTCGACGCCGACGGCAGCGGCGCCATCGACCTCTACCAGCCCTGGACCAACGGGCGGACCTACCCCGAGGCGTGGACCGACGCGAACGGCGACGGGAAGTTCAACCGGAGCGAGGAGTACTTCGACGCCAACGGGAACAACCAGTACGACGCCGGCGAGCCGTGGATCGAGGTGGACGGCAACGGGGTCCGGACGGCCTCGACCGAGGCGTTCGTCGACGCGAACGCCAACCTCCGTCCCGACCTGACGGATGCGCCGGCCGACGTCTACACCGACGCGAACGCGAACGGGAAGTGGGACCCGGCCGAGCCGTACATGGACGTCAACAACAACGGCATGCGCGACGGCCCGACCGCCGCCGTGTTGCCCTGGCGCGCGTGGAACGCGGCGGTGGACAACGTGAACCCCGCGACGCGGAAGGCGTACGCGGACGCGTACGGCGAGCCCTACCGCGACGTGAACGGCAACGGCGTCTGGAACGCCGCCGAGGTGCTGCTGTACGACAACAACGGCAACGGCGTCTGGGACGGCGGCTACCGCCGCGGCGAGATGTGGTTCCGGACCCGCCTCGACGCGACGACGCAGACGACGATCCTCGAGCTGTACGGCACCCCGCTGTACGCGGGCGAGACCGGCGACAACCGCGGCCTCGACGCCACGCAGCGCCTGTACGACCTCGAGTACATCCCGTGCCCGACGCCGGGCACGGCCTCGTCGTCGGCGCCGGCGTTCGAGCGCGACCTCTACAACAGCACCGCCGACGTCCCCAAGAACACCGCGCGCTGGACGATCGAGGTCCCGATGGCGACGCTGAAGTCGAAGCTGGCCCTCCCGGCCGGCGCGAACAACGGCGACACCATCGACCGCATCCTCGAGGTCCGCACGCGTTTCGGGACCGACCTGACGACGGGCGCGATGTACCCGGTGCGCAACGCCCCAACGAACCTCTCGAAGGCCTACGCGTACTTCTACAACCTCTCGACGAAGATCCCGTTCTCGGAGCGGTACCAGTTCCAGGGCGACCCGCGCCACAGCCCGTACGCCGACACCGCCCGCTACGGCACCACGTTCCCGCACGGGCACAACTGGTACTTCGACAACTTCAACGGCGCCGTCGACGCCCGGCCGAAGTGGCTCGGGTTCGACACGGCGCGGTTCGCCGACGGCTGGACCGGCGCGCAGCAGCTCGACACCGCGCGTTACTTCCAGTGGATGCGCACCGCGGTCACGACGACCGAGGCGGTCTACACGACCCTGACCGGCTTCTCGTACTTCTACCTGTCGGTCGGCGGCGACGTCGGCTACGACTCGGCCAACGGGTTCGCGAGCTCGATCCCGATGAACGGCACGCCGTTCGGGAACACGTCGGCCTCGGTCTACGAGGACACCATCGCCGGCGGCGGCACGTCGGGCATCGGCGGCAGCCAGAAGTACCTGCGCGCGAACGACGGCTCGACGGGGTCGATCCGTTCGGGCGGGCACTGGTGGAGCAAGCCGTGGCTCGGCGAGCTCTGGCAGGACGCCGCGTACAACAACCAGTGGGCGCAGTGGGGCAACCTCCGCGCGACGAGCGACGCGACGCCGCAGACCTATCGGCTGCTGCGGCGCGGTAGCGTGCCCTCCGCGCAGCAGCCGGCGGGCACCGCGCTCGCCAACCGCTCCGCCCGCACCGGCGAGCCGGGCTCGACGTCGTACTTCAACATCGGGACCTCCGGCTCGACGTTCCACCACCAGTACCGCGACGGACAGACGGGCAATCTCACGGGCGACGGGACGCAGCTCGCGACGAACTACAACTTCCCGTTGCCCACGTCGGCGGCCATCAGCCGGCCGTTCGCGCTGGCCACGAACGTCGACGGCGGCCTTGGCAGCGAGTTCTCGTACAACACGGAGTACCCGAAGTTCACCGCGGCGAAGGTGGTGGACTTCTACAACCACGCCGGCGGCACGCTCGGCAGCGCCCTGGTCCGGCACGTGGACCCGACGGGCACCAAGGCCTCCCACGTCGTGGTCAACGGCATCGACCGCACGGTGGGGTCGGGCTCGGCGTTCATCGCCCGCTACTCGCTCATCACCCTCGTGCACGCGGTGTTCGCGGCGGGCCTCGCCGGCCCGGGACGCGTCAAGCAGCTGCCGCGCGTCCAGATCACGTCGCCGACGATCGTGACCGAGCTCTACGACCCCGCGGCCATCGCCATCCAGTGGAAGAGCGAGTGGAAGCGCTGGGACGGGCTCAAGTACACGGCGGCGTACGCGACGACGTTCGCGGAGACCGAGAGCGACCTCGCGTACGTGCTCCTGCTGTCGCGCGACGGCGGCAACTCGTGGACGAACCTCAAGACGGGCGCCCCGGCCACGCCGGGCGTCCTCCCGCGGACGGCGCTCGGCGCCATCGACCTGACGAGCATCTGGGTCGACGCGGGCTCGGGGAACGAGTCGTGGACGTGGAACACGCCGGCGGCGTCGTATCCCGAGGGCTCCTACTTCATCCGGATCGAGTGCTTCCGCCAGACCGAGAACCTCCACTACTCCTTCCACCAGGAGAAGATCTATGTCAACCGCTGACCGCCGCCCGTCCCGCGGGCGCCGCGCCGCGGGCTTCACGGTGCTCGAGATGGTCGTGACGACGGCCATCCTCGGCCTCACGACGCTCGTCATCGAGCGGACGATCACGAGCGCCATGGACGCCGAGCGCAGCATGCGCGCCGTCCGCAACACGGCGGACCGCTGCCAGGCCGCCGCGTACCACCTCCGCGACGAGGTCACCGGCGCCCGGCGGCTGTTCCAGGCCGACGCCGTCGGCACGGCCTACCTCGCGAAGCTCGGCGTGCCGGTGGCGATGCCGATGCTCACGGGCTCCCGCCTGCCGATCTTCGACGAGACGAAGTCGCTGGGCCCCGACACGGCGGGCTCGCCGAAGACGGGGAACATCCTCTTCTTCGTCCGCGACGCCGACCCGATCCCGTGCATCGCGAACCCGGCGACCAAGAAGATCCGCCTCATCGACGCGTACCGCTTCGTCTGCTTCTACCTGACCGTGTCGCCGAAGACGCTGGTCGCGGGCGGCCCGCCGGCCCTCGAGCTGGTGGAGTGGAAGAGCGAGCGGTTCCCGTCGTACGCCCAGGTGATGGCGATCACCACGGGCTCCGAGAAGGTCAACGTCGTCAAGGACCTCTACGCCCGGCACAACATCGACTACCTCTGGGACCTCACGAAGCCGGTGACGACCGCGTTCTTCGCCATCGACGGCGCGGGCAACGTCAACGCCTCGCCCACGAACCCCAGCCAGATCCCCGAGGACCTGAACGTCTCGACCCGCGGCCGGTTCGTGGCGGCCAACCTCGGCATCGCGCGCACCGACATGACCTCGAAGATGCGGCAGCCGGTGTTCACCGTGGACGACCCCGCGTCGTGGACCCCGCACGGGTTCGAGGTGAAGATCGCCTCGCCGTCGGGCGCGCGCCGCGTGTGGCTGCGGCTCACGATCGAGCAGCAGGCCTCCAAGGGCCGCATCCCCGCGCACCAGACGACCATCGTCGCCACCACGCGCGACACGTGACCTCCGACGGCGGGCACGGGGCCCGGCCCCGCGCCCGCCGCCCGCCGGCCCGCTCCGGGCCCGGCCTTGCGTCCCGCGCCCCGCCGGGGTTCCATCGCGACGTGGACGCCCCGAAGCCGCGCGTGTTCGCCGTCACGACGGACCTCGCGATGACCGGCTCGAAGCGCGTCCTCGTCGACGGCGCGGTCGGGCTGTCGCGGGAGCGGTTCCACTCCGGCGTGCTCCTCCTGTCCGACGTGGACGAGGCCGACCCCCTCCGGCGCGAGCTCGCCCGCGGCGGCGTCGACGTCCACCACGTGCGCGTCCGATCGCGCCTCGACGTGCGGGGCCTGGTGGCGCTCCGGCGCTGGATCCTCGAGGTCGGCCGGCCCGACGTGCTGCACACCCACTGCGCGCGGAGCGCCGGCGTCGTCCGCGTCGCCTGCGCCAGCGTCCCGCGCGGCCGGCGGCCCCGCGTCGTGGTCCACTTCCACGGCACGGTCTCGCGCCGGGCCTTGCGTTGGAAGCACCGGGTCCTCGACCGGGTGCTCCGCGGCGCGACGTCGATGGTCCTGGCCCCGACGCAGCACTCGGCGGAGCGCGGCGCGCGCGTCCACGCGTTCCGCGGGCTGCCGGGCCGCGTCGTCCCGAACGGCGTCGACCTCGGCCGCGTGGCCCGGGCGGCGCGGTCGGTCGAGTCCGTGCGGGCCGGGTGGGGCGTCCCCGACGGGACGCGCGTCGTCCTGCTCCTCGGGCGGTGGGGGGCCGCGAAGGGCCACGACGTGCTGCTCGACGCGATCCCGCGGGTGCTCGCGCACCCGGAGCCGGTGCGGTTCGTGCTGGTCGCCCCCGAGGGCGGGGGGGAGTACCGCGCGGCCCTCGAGCGGCTGATCCGTCGCACCGCGCTGCGCCGGCACGTCGTCCTCACCGGGCGCGACACCGACCCCGGCTCGTGTTACGCGGCGGCCGACGTGGTGACGATGCCCTCGCGCGACGAGCCGTTCGGCCTCGTCGCGGTCGAGGCGATGGCCGCGGGCCGGACGCTCGTCGCGGCGCGGGCGGGGGGGCTCCCCGAGGTCTGCGGCGACGACGCGGGGGTCCTCTGGGTGCCGCCCGGCGACCCGGACGCGCTCGCCCGCGCGCTCCTCGACGCGCTCGCCGAGCCCGCCGCCGCCCGCGCCGGCCGGGCCGCCCGCGCGCGCGCCCGGGCCGCGCAATTCGCGCTCCCGCACTACCTGGGCGACCTGGAGCGCGTGTACGCCACGGTGCTCCGCCGCCCCGAACTCGCGCCCGTCGGGGCCGCCGACGGCCGGCCCGCGGGGTGACCGGCGGAGGCCGCCGGGCGGTCGCCGGCCCCGACGCCCCCGCTCGGTGCTTGCGGCGGCGCGGTCGGCGCGTCATTCTGCGCGCTCGATCATGCCCAAGCGCCCCAAGAAGTCCCGCCCCGAGGACGTGAACGCCGCCCTCGCCCGCCGCAAGGGCCCCGTCTCGCGCTTCGTCGCGCACCACTACCGCCACTTCAACGCCGCCGCGCTGCTCGACGCCGCCAAGGCGTACGAAGCGCACCTCGCCAAGGGCGGCAAGATGCTCGTGACCCTCGCCGGCGCCATGTCCACCGCCGAGCTCGGCCTCTCGCTCGCCGAGATGATCCGGCAGGACAAGGTGCACGCGATCGTCTGCACCGGCGCGAACCTCGAGGAGGACGTGTTCAACCTGGTCGCCCACGACCACTACGAGCGCGTCCCGCACTACCGCACGCTCTCGTCGGCGGACGAGCAGGCGCTCCTCGACCGGCACATGAACCGCGTCACCGACACGTGCATCCCGGAGATGGAGGCCATGCGCCGCATCGAGGGGGCCGTGCTCGACGAGTGGGTCGCCGCCGACCGCGCGGGCGAGCGCTACTTCCCCCACGAGTTCTTCTACCGGGTCCTGCGCAGCGGCAAGCTGCGCAAGCACTACCAGATCGACCCCAAGAACTCCTGGCTGCTGGCCGCGTGCGAGAAGGACCTGCCCGTGATCGTCCCGGGCTGGGAGGACGCGACCCTCGGCAACATGTTCGCGGGCCACGTGATCGCGGGCGACGTGAAGAACGTCCACACCGTGCGCACGGGCATCGAGTACATGACGTGGCTCGCCGAGTGGTACACGAAGACGGCGAAGAAGCTCCGCGACGGCAACGGCTCCATCGGCTTCTTCCAGATCGGCGGCGGCATCGCCGGCGACTTCCCGATCTGCGTCGTGCCGATGCTGCACCAGGACCTGCAGCGCACGGGCGTGCCCCTCTGGGGCTACTTCTGCCAGATCAGCGACTCGACGACGTCCTACGGCTCGTACTCGGGCGCGGTCCCGAACGAGAAGATCACGTGGGGCAAGCTCGGCGTGGACACGCCGAAGTACATCATCGAGAGCGACGCCACGATCGTCGCGCCGCTCGTCTTCGCCTGGGTGCTCGGGCTCTGACGACGGCGCGGGCTCTGACGCGGCGCGGGCCCTGAGGGTGGCGCGCTGACGCCCCCGCGCGGGCGAGGGACCCACCCGCGCCCGACCGCCGGTCGCAGATTTCCCTGACGCGGCAGGGTGCCCTCGCGCGGACGGGCGCCGTGCCGCGGGACGGTGCGCACGCCGGGTGGCGCGGACGCGAAGTGCCAGCGGCCCCGTGGGCGCAGCCCCTGCGCCGGACGGCCCGGCCCGCCCCCGCCCCGTCCCGCGGGGTCGATCCCGCGCGTCGTCGCGGGGGGAGGGGTGTCGGTGGCGCCCTCCGGCAGGGGCACTCGGGTGTGGGGACTCGGGCGCGGGGACCCGGGTGTGGGGACTCGGGCGCGGGGGGACGCAAGGCCCGCGGGCCGGCGACCGCCCCCTCGGGGCCGCCCCGCGACCGATCCCCGACGCCGCGGGGCGGGGGCGGCTCACCGTGGGCTGCGTTCCCCGGGGGGGCGCTTCCGGGGGCCAGACGGCGACTCCAGGCCCGCGGCGGCCGTCCCCTCTCCGGTCGCCCCTCCCCCCCGGACTTGGTGGTTTCCCCGGGGGGCGTGACCACTTTCGGGGACCGTGGCTGTCCCCGGCAAGGGAAGGCCCCCCGGTGTCCATCTTGACCGAACGCTGACGAATCGTGTCGGGATGACACTTCGAGGCGATACCCCGGGGGGATGACCCCCCGGGGCCAGGGGCGGAAATCGACCGATGGTCGGATTCACGTCGCCGGGACTCCCGGATCGACCGGCCTTGACTTCGTCTAAACGCGACACGCAAGTTGTGTAATGACAGTTGCTTACGTATTCCGTTCGTGGGGCCTCGACGGCGGACGCCGCGAAATCGACCGATGGGCGGATTTCCGCGGATCCAACCGGGCCTCGGCGGCGTCTCATTCGGCGTGCTGGTTGCGATAGAGGCCGCAGTCGACCCCCGGGTCGACCCGGGTGCGGCGCTGGGTCCGCCCTCGGATGCGGTGGGTCTTACGAAAGGCAGGTCTCGATGACGCGCTCCGCCACTTCCGCGATGCTCGCCCTCCCCCGCCCCCCGGTGGCGCCCACGCTGCCGCGGTTCGAGGCGGCGTTCCGGGCCGTGGAAGAGACGCTGAAGTCCCTCGGGATCGACCGGCCGCACGAGCTGCGCTCGCCGGCCACGGTCGAGGAGGCCCTCGCCGGCCTCCCGTCGCTCGACGGGACCCTCGTCATCATCGACCCCAACGAGCTCCGCAGCGCGGAGCTCGACCTCGAGGAGACCGTCGCCGACGAGCGCGGCGGGGGGACGTTCTTCGTCTCGCTGCCGACGCTCCACGAGCTGACGTCGCGCCGGATCCGGTTCCGCGACCTGGGCTCGTCGTCGACGGGCGTCGCCTTCCTCGACGAGGACGTTCATCCGGTCGGCTTCGGGAAGTTCCGGTTCGCCCGGAAGCCCGCGGGCTACCGCCGCTGGCGCATCCTCGTCGCCGACACGCCCGGCTTCCGCGTCGCCCTCGTCTCGCGGCCGATCGCGGGCGGCGGCTTCGTCGGCCTGTGGACCGGCAACCCGGAGATGGTGAACGAGATCTCGGCGCTGCTCCGTGTCGCGGCCTCGGCCGCGGGCCACGAGCTCCCGGCCCCGGCGTCCGCCGTGCCCGCCTCGCTCGGGTTCGCCAGCGAGGGCGAGGTCTGGCGCCAGGCGGCCGCGCTGCGCGGGCAGCGCGAGGTCCGCGAGGGCGAGCTCCGCGAGATCGCCCGCGCCGCCGCCCTCCGCGGCGTCGAGCTGCGCCGGCAGCGCGCGGCGGCCGCCGCCGCGGCCTCGGCGACCGGCCAGTCGAAGGTGCCCGCGGCCTGACGACGGGTCGTCCCGACCGAAACTGACGCGAGGCCCGCGGCGTGCCGCGGGCCTCGCGTCGTTCCCGGGACGCGAGGCCCGGACCGCCGCGCGGGGCCCGAACACGGAGTGCGACGCGAAGTGCGCACCCGTGGGTATCTTGAGCGGATGCGCCGGTGGACCCTCCTCGCGTGTGTCGCGGCCCTGGGGCTCCCCGCCTGCAACGCGGTGCGCAGCGTGCGTTGGCCGTGGGCGTCCGGCGGTGGGGG